>CADBCT010000023.1 GCA_902793315.1 uncultured Erysipelotrichaceae bacterium | reverse complement strand
CGTCCTTTGGGTAGCCATCTTTTTATTTTTAGGAGGGATAAAATGATACAAAAACAAAAGGGTTGTAATGATATTTTTGGAAGAGAAGCTAAGATTTGGAAATATGTTGATAGTGTAATTGATGCTTTAATGGAAAAGTATAATTATACTTATATTCGTACTCCAATTTTTGAAGCTACTGAATTATTCCATAGAGGTATTGGAGATACTACTGATATTGTAACTAAAGAAAGCTATGATTTTGAAGATAAAGGTGGTAGAAAGATTACTCTTAGACCAGAGGGTACTGCTGGTGTAGTTAGAAGTTATATTGAGAATAAAATGTATGGAGATCCTAACCAACCAGTAAAAGTTTACTATAATGGAACAATGTATCGTTATGAGAGACCTCAAAGTGGAAGAGATAGAGAATTAACTCAATTTGGTATGGAAATATTGGGTAGTGATGATCCGTTAACTGATGCTGAAATTATTTCTTTGGCTGTTAATATTTATAAAGTGTTAGGTTTAAAAGAAATCAAAGTTAATATAAATACATTAGGAGATACTGAATCACGTAATAATTATCGTGAAGCATTGATTAAATATTTTAAACCACATATTAAAGATTTTTGTGAAGATTGCCAAGAAAGACTAAAAAAGAATCCATTACGTATTTTAGATTGCAAAGTAGATGCTGAGAATAAAATATTAAAAGAAGCACCTAAAACATTAGATTATCTAAATGAAGAAAGTCGAGATAGATTTGAAAAGGTTCAAGAGTATTTAGATATTATGCAAATTAATTATGAAATTAATCCAAATATTGTTAGAGGATTAGATTACTATAATCATACAGTATTTGAGATAGAAGCAAATATAGAGGGATTTGGTTCAAATAATGTTATCGGTGGTGGAGGCCGTTATAATGGATTAGTAAAACAATTAGATGGACCAGATACACCATGTGTGGGATTTGCTTGTGGATTTGGTAGATTAGTAAAAGCTTTAGAATTAGAAAAAGTAAAAATGCCGATAGTTGAAGATGTTGATTTGTTCTTAATGTATGTTAATGAAGATGAAAAGAAAAATGCTGCATACTTAACACAAGAATTAAGACTAGCTGGTTTTGTTGTTGATACAGAATATACGGGTAGAGGTTTAAAAGCTCAATTTAAACAAGCTGATAGATTAAATGCTAAATTTATTGCTGTATTAAATAGTGAAGATTTAAACAATAATGAAATTAAAATAAAAAATAATAAAACTAAAGATGAAGAATTAATTAGTTTAGATGCTTTAATTTATTATTTAGATGAACAATTAAATACAATGGATATAGATGATGGTTGTGACTGTGGCTGTGAAAATGATGAACATGATTGTGAATGTGGACATGACTGCAAATGTAATCATAAGGAGTAGATAAAATGAAAAAGTTTAATAATGGTGAATTTAATATTAAAAATGTTGGAGAAGAAGTAGAACTATTTGGATGGGTTCAAAAGAAAAGAAACTTAGGAGGATTAATTTTTATTGATCTTCGTGATAAAACTGGTATTATGCAAATAGTTATAAGACCAGAGCAAGAGTTTTATGATTTGGCTTCTTCATTCAAAAATGAATCAGTAATTAGAGTAGTAGGAAAGATTGTTGAAAGAGAAAGTAAAAATAAAAATATTCCTACTGGAGAAGTAGAGTTGGAAGTATCTGAATTAGAGTTGTTAACTACTTCAGAAGATATTCCTTTTGAAATAGTAGATGATACTACTGCTTTAGAAGATACTAGATTAAAGTATCGTTATCTAGATCTTAGAAGAAATAAATTAAAAAATAATATGTTACTTAGAAATGAAGTATTACACTTTATCCGTAATAAAATGTATGATATGGGATTTATTGAAGTACAAACTCCTATTCTTACAGCTTCATCTCCAGAAGGAGCAAGAGACTTTGTTGTACCATCTAGAAACTTCAAAGGAAAATTCTATGCATTACCTCAAGCTCCACAAATATATAAAGAATTATTAATGGTTGGTGGACTTGAAAAGTATTTCCAAATTGCACCATGCTTTAGAGATGAAGATCCAAGAGCTGATAGAACTTTAGAATTCTATCAATTAGATTTAGAAATGTCATTCTGTGAAGAAGATGATGTTTTAGCTGTTGGAGAAGATGTATTCTATGATGTTTTTAGTACTTTCTCTGATAAGAAAGTTAGTCCTAAGCCATTTAGAAGATTATCATTTAAAGAAGCAATGGATAAATATGGTACTGATAAACCTGATTTAAGATATGAAATGTTACTTACTGATATTACAGATGTATTTAAAAATACTGAGTTTAGTTTATTTAAAAATGTAATTGAGTCTAAAGGAATTATTAATGCAATAGTAGTAGAGAATGCTGCTGATAAATATTCTCGTAAGCTTTTAGATGAATTAGATAAATTAGCTAAGAGTCGTAAAGCTTCTGGATTAGCTTATTTAAAGTTTAATGAAGAAGTTACTGGAAGTATTGCAAAAGTAATGTCTGAAAAAGAAATAAATGATCTTAAGAAAGTGTTAAAAGTAAAAGATAATGATTTGGTATTAATAGTTTCTGGAGATAAAAAGATTGTTAAACCTACATTAGGTGCTATTAGAGTTAAAGTTGCAACTGATTTAGATTTAGCTGACAAAGATCGTTTAGAAATGTGTATTGTTAATGATTTCCCAATGTTTGAATATGATGAACAAAACAAAAAATGGGATTTCTGTCATAACCCATTTAGTATGCCTCATGGAGGAGCTAAAGCATATGAAGGTAATTTAGAAGATATTTTAGCTTATCAATATGACTTTGTATGTAATGGTAATGAAATGGCATCAGGTGCTATTAGAAATCATGATTTAGATTTGTTAGCTAAAGGCTTTGAAATAGTTGGTTATGATCGTGCACATGTTGAGAATAAGTTTAGATCAATCTTTACTGCATTTAAGTATGGATGTCCACCTCATGGAGGAATGGCTCCTGGAATTGATAGAATTTTAATGTTAATTAAAGATGAACCTAACTTAAGAGAAGTTCAGGCTTTCCCACCAAGTGCATCAGGTCAAGACTTAATGATGGGAGCGCCTAGTGAATTAGAACCAATTCAATTAGAAGAATTAGGAATTATAATTAAAGAATAAAAAACTATAGAAATCTATAGTTTTTTTTATACTATTTTGGTATACTAGTAATGTAAGGTAGGGTGATTATGATGGCTGAGACTAGAACTAAGTCAACAAAAAAAACAGCAATCAGAAAGCGTAAAACCACGAAAATGGCGAAATCTGTAAAAGAAATAAAGAAACATGAAAAACTATATACTTTCTTATTAGTACTTTTCTTCTTTTTAATATTTGTAGTAATTGGCTATTTTACTTTAAGAGTTCAATCTGGTCATATTTCAAATATTAAAAGAATGGAATCAGCTGGTAGATATAGTTTTTATATATAGTTTAGTTTAAAAAACTATCAATAATCATATTAGTTAGAAATGGTCTTTCTAAATAAGAAAAATGACCATTTTTTTCATAGATAATTAATTCTGCATTAATTATCTTTTTTTGTAAATAATAAGCATCTTTAAGAGGTGTGTCTAAGTCTTTTTCTCCCCAAATAATTAAAGTATCAGATAGAATTGATTGATAATATTTTCGTAAATCTTCACTAATAATATTCTTAAATGTTCTTTTCATAATATTTGGAATTGCTTGATAATCAGAAGAAGAAAATAGATTGAATAACTTTTTCTGGTATAGATATTTATTTTTTATAGGTAATAAACTTATTAATAGTTTTGCAATTCTATAGATTTTTTTCTTCAAAAACAAAGATAGCTTGAATCTTTTAATACCAGCAACATCAATTAAAATTAATTTCTTAATAGTTAAGTTATATTTTCCTAATAAAATCGAAGCTATTCTCCCACCAAAAGAATGAGCTATAATTGTAGGATTTATTTTTTCTGCATTTATAAAGTCTTTAACTATTTCAGCATAATCATAAATAGTCAAATCTGTATCAGGTAAAGAACTATTACCAAAGCCTGGATAATCAATAATATAGACAGTATAATTTACTTGTAAAAAATTAATTAAATAATAAAAACTTGGTCTTGTATATCCCCAACCTGGAAGAATTAAAATAGTTGGCTTTTTGTCACCATATTTCTCATAATATATCGATAAATCATGGGTTTTAAAGTACATTTAATCACCTAAAGTATATTATGATAAAGATAAAATATTGTTAAAAAACTTGTTGTTTCTGAGTATATGTAGTATAATGATATTGTCAGATAGATACGAACAGGCACTTATAAAACCGCCAAAAATAACGATACGGGAGTTCCGATCAGCTATTTGTGTTGAATACTTACACGTTTAAGGATCCTAATGATAGCGTACGAACACCCACCTGTATATGAGACAGGTTTTATCGTTTGCCCAAGACGTATCATATTCTGACTTTTTTTGTTGCAGCTTTAAGATTTTTGTGATATAATAATGCCTACGAGGAGATGGGAATATGCTAATCTTACCAATTGTAAACAAGAATCGTGTTATGAATGTATCGATTAGATTAAAAGATGCAGTCAAAGTCAGACGCGGAGTTTGCTATGATGATGCGGCTCAAAGTGAAATAATTGTTAACCGTGAAAAATTTTCTGAGTCATCATTTAAAGACTCTAAGGATGTAAGTGCTGCAGTAGACTTTATTAGAAGTAAATCTTTACTTCATCCAAGAAGTTTCTTAGTAACAACTAAAGAAGAGACTGATTCTTCACGTTACGATGTGTATGAAGTAGCACAACCACCTAAGAAAGTTAATGATAATTTAGATAAGCTATATAGTAAGGCAATTACTGATTTACAAAAAGAAATACCAGGAGTTAAGAATCGAGGAAGATATGTTTCTTTCAAAGAATTAGGAATTGATGAACACTTAACTAATGAAAAAATAGCTAAACTTCAAAATATAGTTAAAAATGTAAGAGATGAATCTGAATGGCCAAGATTATTCGATGAAGCAGGAATTGCTGATTTAAGTGATACAATTGATTTTATTAATAATTTTGAGTGTACAATTATATCTGATTCAACAATTCCAGAATCAAGCTTACAAGATACTTTAAATGCTATGGAGATTTTAAATACTCGTGAATATCGTAATTTAAATAAATATTATAGTAGAGCTAAAAGTAATACAGATATTTATACTAGAATTTCATATATTAGTAAAATAATTTATGATCAACCATTAACTATAATTAATTCTAATAAACCAAAGCAGTTAATTAAGAAGAAAGATGAAGTAGATTATAAAAGAGCAGTATATAAAAATGGAGAAGAAATTGATAACAAAAGAGCAGCATAAATTTTCTAGACTAGAAAAAGTTATTGGTAAAGACAATTTAAATAGAATAAAAAATAAAAGTGTACTTATACTAGGTTGTGGGGGAGTAGGAGGTTATACTTGTGAAGCTCTTTCTCGCAGTGGAATAGGTACACTTATTTTAGTAGATTTTGATAAAGTAGATGAAAGTAATATTAATAGACAAATAATTGCTTTAGATTCTACTATAGGTAAATTGAAAGTAGATGTTTTGGAAAATAGAATTAAAGATATTAATAAGAATTGTAAAGTTATTAAAATAGATAAATTTATTGATGAAGCTAATATTGATGAATTATTTAATTATGAGATAGATTATTTAGTTGATGCTTGTGATTATGTTCCCACTAAGAAAGCTATTATAAAGGAATGTTTAAAAAGAAAAATAAAATTTATTAGCTGTATGGGTACTGGTAATAAATTAGATCCTAGTAAACTTGAGATAACTGATTTAAAAAAGACTGTTAATGATCCATTGGCAAGAATTATGAGAAAGTTTATAAAAGATGAAAAAATAACTAGTAAAATAACTGTATTAAGTTCTACAGAAGTACCAATTAAAACTGGTGAATCCACTCCGGGTAGTACAGCTTTTGTACCATCTAGTGCTGGATTATTAATAGCTAGTTATATTATTAAAGAGTTGATTAAATAAAAAGTGTTAAGAATTTCTTAACACTTTTTTATTAAAATTTACGATATAAACCAACAGCTTTTCCTAGAATTGTACATTCTTTTAAAATAATTGGTTCCATTGTATCATTTTCAGGTTGTAGTCTAAAATAACCATCTTCTTTATAAAAAGTCTTTACAGTAACTTCATTATTATCATTCATAGCTACTACTGTTTCACCATTACGAGCAGTATTGCATCTTTCTACAATTAATATATCTCCATCATAGATACCAACATTGATCATTGATTCACCGCTTACTTTTAAAGTGAATATTTCTTTTCCACTATGAACTAAATTAGCAGGTAAAGCAAAATATTCATCAGGCATTTCAATAGCTTCAATAGGGGAACCAGCAGTTACTTTTCCAAGTAAAGGTACTTCTATAACATTTTCATCTTTTTCTAAATATTCATTAGGAACTAATATTTCAATAGTTCTATTTTTATTATCTCCTTTTTTAATATATCCTTTTTCTTCTAATTTACTTAAATGAAAATGAATAGTAGCTGGTGAAGATAAATGAGCTTCCTCACCAATTTCACGAACAGTAGGTGGATATCCTTTTTCTGCGATTAATTTCTTTAATATTTGTAAAATACTATTTTGTTTATCAGTTAGTTTATCCATAGTATCACTCCTTATATATGTAGTTTAACACGTCTAGTGTAAAATGTCAAACAAATGTTTTAATTTTGGTTGACACGAACAAATATTCGGTATATAATCAAAGTGTAATATGAAAGGAGAGAGAGTTTATGTCAGAACGTATTAGAACAGGATTGGTTATTGTAGGTATATATGCTTTAGTATGTCTATACTTATTATTTGTAAGTTATAGAGTAACAAAATTAGACAATGACTCTTATGTTGAAACTAACTCAGCAGTTCAACTATCTAAATAATTGATCTAAAAAATCCAGATATTTATATCTGGTGGAGGAGATATTTGATTACTTCTATTTACTTTAGCTCTCTTCTTTCATAGATACTAGAAGTAATCAAGAAGAAATAATGATTTTAAATCATTATTTTTTTTGTTATACTAATAGTGGTGATGGCTATGAAGAAAATCTTACTTGTAGATGGAAACAATTTAATATTTAGAAGTTATTATGCTACTGCTTATAGTGGCGTTATTATGCGAAATTCTAAAGGTTTTCCTACTAATGCATTATATGGATTTATAAATATGATGAATAGAATTATTAGAGAAGAAAAACCTACTTATGTATTAGTGGCTTTTGATAAAGGAAAAACATTTAGACATGAAGAATATACTGAATATAAAGCTGGTAGAAGTGATACTCCTGATGAATTAAAACAACAATTTCCAGTAGCTAAAGAAGTATTAAAAGCTATGGGTATTAAATATCATGAAATGGATTATTATGAAGCAGATGATATTATAGGTACATTATCTAGCCTAGCTCATATTGATCCAGATTTTGACTGTGAAATAATTAGTAGTGATAAAGACTTGCTACAACTAATAGAAGATGATGTAGTAGTTAGAGTTTTAAAGAGTAATGATTATATTATCATGAATCATGATAAGTTTGTAGAAACATATGGTATAGAGCCAATTAAAATGATTGATTTAAAAGCGTTAATGGGAGATCCGTCAGATAATATTCCAGGAGTTGCTGGAGTTGGTGAAAAGACTGCTTTAAAACTAATAACTGAATATGGTAGTATCGATGGTATTTATGAAAATATTGATTCAATTAAAGGTAAACTACAAGAAAAATTAATTACTGATAAAGATAATTGTTATAAGTCATATCAATTAGCTACTATAGTTAAAGATATAAAATTAGGATTTTCTTTAGAAGATTGTAAATATACTGGAATAGATAATTTGAAATTAAAGAGTATTTTAGAAGAATTAGAATTTAAATCTCTATTAAATAAATATAATCTTATGGGAGATGTAGAAGATAATAGAATAATTAAAGAAACAAAAGACTTAGAAATAAAAGATATAACTGAATTAGATTCTTCTAAAGACTATGCTTTCTATATTGAGAGTAAAGGAGAAGTTTATAGTAAAAGTGAAATTTTAGGAATAAGTTTCTATGATGGAGAATACGGTTATTTTCTAAAAGAGGAAGAAATTAAAAAATATAAAGAACTATTTACAAGTAAGAGTAATAAATATACTTATGATTTAAAGAAATGTATTGTTTTATTACATAATTATGGTATAGAAATAAATAATTGTTTATTTGATACTTCTATTGCTGGATACTTATGTGATTATGAAATAAAAGATGATATTAGTCATTTAGCTAATAATATATGTTATGATATACCTAGTTTTGAAAGTATCTATGGAACTTTAAAAAGACCATTAGAAGTATCAGAAGATAAATTAATAAATGTAGTAGTATCTAAAGCTAAGTTTATTTATGAAACTAGAGAAGAATTATTAAATAAGATTAGTGAGTATGATGAAGAAGACTTATTTAATAAAATTGAAATGCCTCTAGTTAGTGTCCTTGCTGATATGGAGATTACTGGTATTAAAGTTGATGACAAATACTTAGAGAAAGTTAGAGATGAATTAGATAGTAAAATTAAAGATTTAGAACAAGAAATATATAAATTAGCTGGTCAAGAATTTAATATTAATAGTCCAGCTCAACTTGCTCAAGTATTGTTTGTGGATATGGAAATACCGTATCCTAAGAGAGTTACTAATGGTAAATATTCAACTAGTAAAGATATCTTAGATAAGATTAGTTTTGTTAATCCTATCGTAGACAAAATATTAGAATATCGTATGTTATCTAAGTTGTATTCTAATTATGCAGTAGGATTACTTAATGAAATAAGAGAAGATGGTAGAATTCATACGACTTTCACACAAACTCTAACTCGAACAGGTAGATTATCTAGTATTAGTCCTAATTTACAAAATATACCAGCTCGTGATGAATATAGTCGTATGATTAGAAAAGCATTTATTCCAGATGAAGATAGTGTTTTACTATCAAGTGATTATTCACAAGTAGAATTAAGAGTATTCTCATCTATGGCTAATGCTACACAGATGATGGAAGCATTTATAAATGATCAAGATATTCATACAAAGACAGCTAGTGATATTTATCATGTTCCAATTGAAGAAGTTGACAAGAAAATGCGTAGAACAGCAAAAGCAGTTAATTTTGGAATCATCTATGGTATAAGTAGTTTTGGTTTATCTGAAGACTTAGGAATTAATGTAAAAGAAGCAAAAGATTTTATTGATAAATATTTAGAAGCTTTTCCAGGAATAGCTGATTATATGGAACAAGAAAAAGAAGAAGCTTATAAGAATGGATATGTTACTACATTAATGAATAGAAGAAGAGTAATACCAGAATTATCTTCTAAGAATTATATGATTAGAAGCAGTGGAGAGAGAATGGCTCTTAATACTCCTATTCAAGGAACTGCTGCTGATATTTTAAAGAAAGCAATGGTAGAATTATATAATGAATTAAAGAAAGAAAAATTAGAATCAAAAATACTACTTCAAGTACATGATGAGCTAATATTAAATGTTAAGAATAATGAAGTTGATAAAGTAAAGAAAATAGTAAAAGAAATAATGGAAAATACTTATAAATTAAATGTTCCATTAAAAGTAGAAATAGAAACAGGAAAAGATTGGTACGAAGCTAAATAAGGAGTGATAATATGCCTGAAAAACCAGAAGTAATTACAGTAGTTAATAGTTTAATACCTAAAGTGGTTGGTAAAAGAATAACTGATTGTAATGTATATTGGGATAATATTATTGCATATCCTACAGTGGAAGAGTTTAAAAAAGAAATTATTAATCAAAAAATCAATAATATTAAGACTAGAGGTAAATTTATCGTTATGGATTTAGATGATTATAGTTTATTATGTCATCTTAGAATGGAAGGTAAGTTCTTCTTTAGAAAAGTAGGAGAACCTTTAAATAAACATGAACATGTTGAATTAATACTAGATAATTCTACTAGTTTTAGATTTCATGATGTTCGTAAATTTGGTAAAATGCATCTTATAAAGAAAGAGGATACTTACAAAGTAAAACCATTATCTGAATTAGGATTAGAATATAATGATCCTAGTCTTACTAAAGAATATTTATATGATAAGATTCATAGTAAGAGATTACCAATTAAAACAGTATTACTTGATCAAAGCATTATTACAGGTATCGGTAATATCTATGATGATGAAGTATTATTTATGAGTGGTATTAATCCTAATCGAAAAGCTTGTGATGTTACTAATAATGAATGCGGTAAGATAATTGATAATACCAGAATAGTATTAGATAAGGCTATAAAAAAGGGTGGTACTACTATTAAGAGTTTTACATCTAGTGAAGGAGTTCATGGATTGTTTCAAAATGAATTGTTAGTTCATGGTAAAGCTGGAGAAAAATGCCCTAAGTGTGGAACTATATTAGAAAAAACTAGAATTGGTGGTAGAGGAACACATTATTGTAAAAAATGTCAGAAATAGAATAAATTACTATTCTATTTTTTTATTTTGTGATAAAATCATTATAGAATAGTGGAGGGGTAGCATGAAGAAGACTAAGATTATTTGTAGCGTTGGTCCAGCTTGTAGTAATGTGAGTGTTATGCAAGATATGGTACTTTATGGTATGGATTGTGCTCGTATTAATTTAAGTCATAGCGAAGAAAAAGATATCTTAGAGACAATTGAATTAATTAGAAATGTTCGTAATAATACTGGTGTTCCGATTGCGATTATGTATGATACTAAAGGACCAGAATTTAGAACATTAAACTTCCAAAATGGAGGAATTAAACTTAAAGCTGGAGACACTATTAAAATGCAAAAGAAAAAGTGCTTGGGAAATAAAGATAAGTTTAGTGTTAATCATCCAGAAGCTATTGATAAAATAAAAGTAGGTAATCATGTTCTTATAGATAATGCTTTACTTGATTTAGAAGTAATTAAAGCAGGAGCTGGTTACGTAGAATTAAAAGCACTTAATAATGGAGAAATAAAAAATCATAAAACAATTAATGTACCAGGAGTGAACTTGGAGTTGCCATTTATAAGTGAAGTAGATAGAAAAGACATTGAATTTGCAGCAACTCATTCATGTGATTATTTAGCTTTATCTTTTGTTAATACTAAAGATGACGTTAAAGCAGCACGTAGAATAGTAGAAAAAGTAGGTGGAGACGCTAGAATAATTGCTAAAATTGAGAGTAGAACTGGTGTTAAAAATATTGATGAAATTGTAAAAGAAGCTGATGGTATAATGGTAGCTAGAGGAGACCTTGGAGTAGAAGTTCCAATGGAAGAGTTGCCAATAATTCAAAAAGAAATAATAAGAAAATGTCGTGAAAACGGAAAATTTGCAATAGTTGCTACTGAAATGCTTGCATCAATGTATGAAAATCCAAGACCAACAAGAGCAGAAGTTACTGATATTGCTAATGCTGTTTTAGATGGAACAGATTGTGTAATGTTATCAGGAGAAACTACTGTTGGCAAATATCCTAAAGAAGCGGTTAAAATAATGGCACGTATATGTGAATATACAGAGTCAACTATTGATTACACAAAACATGCTGAGTATAAAAGACAAATTGATGTTTCAGATACAATTGCTAAATTAGCAGTAGATGCTGTTGAATATGATGATATTAAGTTAATTGTCACAACAACAATGACAGGTTTTACAGCTAGAAAAGTAAGTAATTTAAGACCTAATTGTACTATTTTAGCATGTTGTCCATCGTCACATGTGGCTGAAAAAGTAGCCCTTAATTTTGGAGTAAAACCAATAATTACTGAGATCTTTGATGATACTGATGCTATGGTTGAATATTCTAGAAATAAAGCTAAAGAAGTATTTGATTTAAAAGAAGGGGATTTAATAGTATTTACTGGTGGATTCCCACTAGGTAAGTCAAAAACAACTAATTTTGTAAAAATTATTGAAATATAAAAAAGATTCTATTTAGAATCTTTTTCTTTTAATGAATCATATAAATCATATAATTCTTGAACTGTATTTTCTAAAAAATAGTAGTGAAATATGTAGAAAAAGAAAAGTATTAGAGTAATTAAAGCAACTATTACAAAAGCTAACATTTCATTACTAATAGCTATTCCAAAAAACATAATTGTTCCAAGTCCTACAAAAATAGTAACTAACAAATGAATTAGTCTTTCATGTTGATAAAACTTAATATGTATTAACATATCACTCAATTCTTCTTTAGTTAACTTCTTCTTTTTCTTATCTAATTCTCGCATTTCATTTAAATATTTTTTCATTCTATTTTTCATGCCTCCTCCTTAATCTTTTCAGATATTAAACTATTATCAAATTCTTCATCCATTAAGAATTCATGGATTAATTCTTCTTTATTTGAAACTAACATTTCTTCAATACGATCAACACGACATTTTTCAGCTTTAATAATAGCTTCTACTTTAGAAATAGCTTCAGTTAAATTATCATTTACTACGACATAATTATATTTAGTAACTTCATTCATCTCTTGATAAGCTATATTAAATCTTTTAATAATTTTTTCTTTATCTTCAGTTTTTCTACCACTTAATCTTTTTAATAACTCTTTTTCAGAAGGTGGCATAATAAAGATAAATAAAGCTTCAGGTACTAATTCTTTTATCTTTTTAGCTCCTTCAATTTCTATTACTAAGATAACATCTATTCCTTTATCTAGCTTTTTTATTATCTCTTCTTTAGGAGTACCATAATAATTATCTGCATATTTAGCATATTCTAAGAAATAATTATTTTCAATTCTTTCTTCAAATTCTTCTTTAGTTAAATAAAAGTAATTAACCCCTTCTTTTTCTCCTTTTCTAATACTTCTAGAAGTAGCTGATACTGATAACCAAATATTAGAATTATTATTAATAACATTTTCAACTATCGTATCTTTACCAGCACCACTAGGACCAGAAATTACTATTAATTGTCCTTGTTTCTTTTGCTTAATCATAGATCCTCCTTGTATAAATGATTTTGATATTCTTTTTTTATTAACTCTTCATTATATATTAAATCATATATTTTGGTAGTAGTAAGCTCAAATTCCAACATAGGATCTTTTTCTCTAGTTATTTTACTAATAATTGGCACATCTAAATCTTTTTTTACATTATTTAAATATTTTTTACCAGTATTATTAAAACCTAATATTCTAACATAAGTAATATCTTTAAATGAATTAGCATCTTCTTTAGTAAAATTACATAGTATATGTAACAACATTCTGCTTATTTTGTTATAAGTGTCTTTTTTACTCTTAAGATTTTTAATTAATTCATCATAACTATTAACTTTAGTAATAATATCTTTTAATTTTTTATTCATACCAGTCTCAACAGTTTGATATTTTTCTAAATTATCTTCAGTAATTATTTTATACTTTAGAATATTAAAATACATATCCATATAATGTAAATTATCTAATCTTTTTAAAGTATTTAGAGGTACTTGTTTTTTTATATCTAAATTCTCTTTTAAGCTTTCTCTAATTGATGTAGCACTTGAGAAGGAGTTAGTTAATTCTTTATCATGATAATTATTAGTTCTTTTAATAGTTTCAGGTATAATTTTATAATTATTTTCTACAATAGCTTTAATATAGCTAATTCCTAATAAATCATTAGGAGTAGTTATCTTTTTACTAGTTAAATCTTCTAAAGCTTTAGATAAAGCAGTAGGGTAATTATTACCTAATTTACAATATACTTTAACTAGTTTATCAAATTCAGAATTATTAATTTGTGTTTCGGCAATTAGTTTTAAATCTTCAATATTATTAGATTCACTTCCAAAAATTACTTTTTCTACTTGTAATTTTTCTAATAGAGTGACTGCCCCATAGGCATAAAAATCAGCACTTTGGGTAGCAAAAGGAAAAGGTAATTCTATGACAAGATCTATTCCTAATTCTAATGCTATATCACATCTTTTCCATTTATCAATAATTGTAACTTCACCACGTTCAGTAAAATTACCATTCATAACTAAGATAATAGTATAATCAGGATACTCTTCTTTTATTTTATTTAAATGATATAAATGACCATTATGAAAAGGATTATATTCAGCAATAATACCAATAGCTTTCATAGTATCCCTCTTTTCTATATGTATTTTATCACAATCAAAGATTTAAGACAATTTATTGTAATTTTGATATAATATTATTA
>CADBCT010000022.1 GCA_902793315.1 uncultured Erysipelotrichaceae bacterium | reverse complement strand
GTTTTATGCTGCTGTTGGTAATAATGAATATTCGGAAGCATGGATTGATGAAGGTTTCACAACTTATTTAGAAAGACAATTATTTGGCTTATATGATGGAGAGGCACATAAATATTTAAGAGAAATAGATGAATATGCTCCTTCGATTGAAGATAATATTAAATCAAGAGAAGAATTAATGGAAACGGCTAGAGAAGATTATAAAGACATTTATTTAAATGTTAGCCCAGATAAATATGAAAATGATCAAAGTTATGGAGAAGCAGAATATGAAACATCATATATTTTCATTCAAGAAATAAGAATGGCTATGGGTGATGAGAAATTCAATAAATTCTTAAAAGATTTTTATAAAACTTATTATTTAAAAACAGTTAATACAGATATGGTATTAAAATTAATAAGAGAATATGATAATAGCAAAAAAATAAATGAAATAATTGATTTCTATTTTAAATGATTGAAAATGTTATCAATTTAAACATAAAGATTGTATCAACGGAATTTATTATTCTAACAGGATTGTAAAAAAAACAAAAAATTCTGTATATTAATCAAATGAAAGAGAGGAAAAAATGAAAAAAGTATTTTTATTATTAATATGTATCATATTTTTATGTTCTTGTAGCAAAACCGAAAATGTTACTGGAAGCAAACCAGAAGTATTAAAAGCAACTAATTTGTATCTTCAAACTGATAAAGATTATGTTAAGGAAATACTAAAAAATAATAATGTAGGAAATGTTGATGTTTTTCTTAATTGGGTGGATCATTTTAATATAGCATCAAATCAAAAATGTGGTGTTAATACTACTTGGACAAGTATAAATGATATAAAATATGATGAGATAGAATGTGCAAATAAATATGAAAAAAAATATCAAATGTCTGATGGAGATTGTAGAATAACTGCATTTGCTCTAATTGAAAAAGATTTACAAATGAGTAAAAAGATTCAAGATGAAGGAACATATTTAATGTTTGATATGGATGTAATAGACAATAATAAAGATTATAAACTTGTTAAGAATAAGAGAGATGATTTTGTTACATTATTTAATGAAATTAATATATCTAATGTAGGTGATAAAGAACTTCAAAATGTTTTTTCAAATAAATGGAAAGAATATGGTATAAAAATCAACAATGAGAAAGTATCATTAATATCACTTGTTATTGAGGATCCTGATAGTAAGGTTTTGTTTGTAGGTCATACTGGAGTATTGATTCATTTAGAAGATAAAATAATGTTTATTGAAAAAATTGCTTTTGAACAACCTTATCAAATTACGCTTTTAAATAATATGAATGAACTATTTGATATGTTTTCAAAAAGGAAAGAGTATTTTGGTGGTGAAAAAGAAAACGGACCATTTGTTTATGAAAATGACAAATTAGTCCATACATATTAATGATGGTAAAAAACGAATTGTACTCCATAGTAAATTGATAAAAAAATAACAACAAATGAAAATTTGTGTTATAATGAATATAGAACTGATATTTATTAGTTGTTCTTTTGGATATAAGTGTTCAAAATAGGCTCTTGTATCGCACCATTAAAGAATCCAGTTGAACTTTAGTTCAAATTACTAATAAATATCAATTCTAGAAATGGAATTGATTTTTTTGTTATTAAAAACAAGATAAATTACATTTTTTAGGTGAGTTTTAGATACCTTTTTAGATACCCTGATAAGCTAAATAAATGATTTTTGACTCATTTTTAGCTATATACATTTAAAAGAATCCAGCTGAATTAGGAAGTACAAAAAGTGAAATGTTTTTCTGCATTCCATGCGGCAGTGGACGCAAGTATAAAATGTGCTATGGTAAATAAGCCTGCAAACCAGCATAAATAAAGGGTTCGCGGGCTTTTTTATAATTACAATTTTTAGGTAATTAAGCCTCAAAAAAGGAGATTAGATAAGTTTTTTTGTTAATTTCGAGGTTTATTTAAGGAATTATACAAAGTAACTTAACTACTAAAAAAAAATTAGGAATAATGGTATAATAATTATCGAAGGAGAGTTGAGTAATATGACTAATAAGAAAAAATCATATAATAAAAAAATTAACAGAGAGCAATGCTTTTTCTGAGAAAACAGCTAAAACATTTACTGAAGCTGGAATTATTAATCCTACTGGATTTAATAAAATAAATGAAATATTGATTAAGCAAAAGGTATTAACTAAAACAAAAGATGGCAAGTATTATTTAAATAAATAATTAAATCGCAATATTAAGATATTACGATGACAGTGTAATACAAATATGGAGAGATGATAAATATAGTAAAAAGTATCGCCCACGTAACTTGATGGCGGTTATAAAACAAAGGACCACGCAACTTTACGGCGGTATTACGATTCGCCCACGAGACGATACGGAAACTATGAGTTATGACCTCATAACATCGCGGAGATATGCAATTTCGACTTGGGGAGTTGAGGGAGAAACAAGCTGCAATCAAAGCAAAAAACAATAAGTAATTAAAAAAATAAGACTAGATATCTCTAGTCTTATTATTTGATTTGATATATAATGTGTATATAAGGAGAAAAAATTATGAGCACAAATTACAAAGAAAGAGCAGAATATCGTACTCGTGAGATATTAATCAAAGTTCAAAATATTAATAATTGGATAAAAGAAAATCCTAATGTTACAGATGCTAATATGTGGGAAATAACAAACTATTTAACTGAAGTAGGATGGATATTAAGTGATTTAAGAAAAGATAGTCATGATTATGATACTAATGAATTACCTAGCAATACTGAAACGTTAATTAATGAAATAAAATTTATGCTTTTATCTAGAAAAGAATACTTAAATGATTTTACAAATTTTCTTGGTATTAAAGCCTTATGGGAAGACTATTTAAAAAGAGTATTTACTGGTAATATTGAATACAACAATTCAGAAATTGATAATCAAGTAAAAGAATTATTATGTAAAGAAATGGGAGTACTGGGCTATATATATGGAGTAAAAAGAAATGAACCAGATTATCAGTATGATAACAAGTTGGAATTCGAAGAGATGCAAGAAAAACTAAAATCACTTGATAATAATGAAATAATGCCACAAGTATTATTGAAAATTATTGAAAGTAATTATAATAAGAATAGTAGTAAAGGTCATCTAAGAAGGACTAATAAGAGTGAATGTTATGATCAAATAATCTTTTCATCACCTGAAGAAGAACAAGAATATATTAAAGAATCAACAGAAAAATTCTCGATTTATGATTGCTTTGTTAATCATGAAGAGAGTAACGCATTAATTATTTTAGATCAGGATAATGAGTATTGTTTAGAACCAGTTGATATTCATATGACTGCTGCTATGAAACTATATAGAACTATTCATAATGTTGAAACAAACATAAATATTGAGGATGCATTAGGGTTTAACAATGATAAAGGTAATTTTATTATTAGAATTGTTAATAGAGGAAGAATAAAAGCATTTGTTCCATATTTTCCAACGGAAATAAATAATTTTCAATTGAATAAAATAAAAGATTATTATAAAGAATTTATGGATGTATATGATACATTAGATGAATCTAATCGAGATATTTATAAGGAAGGATTAGATGAAATGAAAAAACAAATTGATATGTTTGAGAAAAAAGAGAGTGAACATCACACAATAAAATAATTCTATACCCCCTAGGCTAGCTACTGCATAAGCTGTAATAAAAGCAAAAAACAACAAGTAATTGACTAATAAAGACTAGAGAAATCTAGTCTTTTTGTTTGTAAGATAGTAATATTACTATATTTTGCTTTTATGTTATAATTAATTATAGGAGTTGATTTAATGGCTACAACAAAAGGGTATAAAGATTATATTTTGGAACAATTAAACTTATTAGATAATATTACTTGTAGACCTATGATGGGTGGATATTTAATATATTATAATAATATATTATTTGGTGGCCTTTATGGTGGTGACAATTTTCTTGTGAAGATAGTTGAAAGTAATAAAAAGTATAATATGAAAGAACAAATACCCTATGACGGTTCAAAAAAAACTATGTATCTTGTAGAAGACATAGATAATAAAGAAAAATTAAAAGATATTGTAATAGATACTTGTAAAGGATTGATGAAAAATGAGTAAATATGAATCATTATGGAAATATATTAAAGAAAATAATAAAGATGAATATAAATTATCGTTTGAAGAGGTTAAAAAAATAACTGGTTTTGAATTTGATCATGCTTTTTTAACTTATAAAAAAGAATTACCAGATTATGGATATGAATTTAAAAAATTATCTTTAAAAGAAAAATGGGTTTGGATAGTAAAAGAGTAGTGAAAGATTATTTTTAATATACCCCCTCATTTACATTTAAATAAAAAATGATTTATACTATAGATGGTGGTGGTAGAATGTCACAGTGTTGCAAAAAAACAGAGAGAAGTGAAGAAGAAAAGAAACAATTATTAAATCGAATTAATAGAATATCAGGACAAGTAAATGGTATAAAAAAGATGGTGGAAGATGATACTTATTGTAATGACATATTAATTCAAATAGTTGCTGCTGAAAAATCACTTAAAAGTTTAGCAAATCTAATGTTTGAAAACCACATATATAGATGTATATCTAATGATATAGAAAAAGGAAATGTAGAAGTAATAGATGAACTAACAAGTTTATTTAAAAGATTTAATGATTAGGAGGGATAAAATGGAAGAAAAGAAATGTAACTGCGGACCAGATTGCAAATGCGGATGTCAAGAAGGTAAAGAATGTATTTGTCAAGATGAAAACTGCAAATGTGGATGTCAAGAAGAAAAAGATCAATAAAAAAACGGCTTAGTTAACTAAGTCGTTTTTAAATGGGTTTTTAATAGTATCTATAACAAGATCTGTCATAGTATCATAATTCATTTCACTATGCTTATGATAAATAATTTCATGACATAAATTATCAATTAATCCCATCATTATATGAACTTTTTCATCAAGATCATCATCATTAAAGTTATTATTGATTAATATATTTTTAATTGAGTTAGTCATTTCTAATTCTCTTTTATAATAAAACTCTGCAACTTTTTTATCAGAATGTATCATCGCAGTAATTTCTTCATGAGCAATATTAGATACTTTATGATTACTAATAAAATACTTACTAGGTTTTTATTTAACGGATTGGTTATTTAAAACAGCTATAGAAGAACATTATGATTTCTGTGCCTTTATAACTACAAGAACATATATTATTTCTGCAGTAGGAACATTTGTTGTATCTTATTTAGTATCTAGATTTTTAGCTAGAAAGATTAAAAATATAGATATGGTCACAAGTTTAAAAGGAAATGAATAGCAATCGGTTATTATTAGTAATAATTTTTTATAAAAGTAAATCAATTATTTCTTGTATTATATTTCATGGTGTATTTAATTCATTAAGTATTTTTAATGTAGGAAATAGTACTATACTAAGTAACGTTATATTGATAATTGTATGTTTATGCTATGGGATTTATATTAATAAGTGCATTAAAAACTAATAAGTAATTAAACTTATAAAGGGGAACATCTATCTATCGTTAGGCATAAATTTATTTTCATGATATAATTAATATAGTAAAGGTGATTATAATGAAGAATAAACTGATAATACTAATATTGTTTGCAGTGATTATAACTGGTTGTACAAATGTTAAAAATTTAGGAAAGAAACTAAATAAAGAAGAAAAAATAATTAATAATGAAAAAATTCAATTTTTACAACAAACATATCAAAATAGTGATATAGAGTTTACTGGAAGAGAGCAAGGACATAAATCATGTAAATGTACACAGCTAGGACCTGATGAATCTTGTATTAAAGAGCACTGTGAGATAATAAAGGATAAATTTGTTTGGAAATATAAAGTTTGTTCCAATAAATTTATGCAATTATGTATAGAACCTGAATATGATGATGTCATACAAAATTGGAATGTTTACTCATCTGAAGAATATAAATATATCAATAAAGTGTTTGAAATTTTAGATAATAATAATATTACATATTCTGCATACACTAGTAATCCTGATGGTATGTCATCATGCACTATTATGATAAAAAAAGAGAAAGATGCAAGCGATTTAATAGCTGCAATAAAAGAAATAAATAAATATTATGGATCAATATATGGTAAAGAACTACACATAGATTCAGATATAGTGATTTTTGAAGAGGCAGACTATTTATATGTTTACAAAAGAGTACAAAAGAATAATGATATTCATGGAAATTATGATTTGTATGGTATACTGTCTGGAAAAAACAATTTTGGTAAACTAATTGAAGAGAAAGAAATAGATGACGATATGTTTAATTGCAAAACCTCATCTTTTTCAAGCGTTGCATATGAAATATTATATGATCAAAATGTTAGTGGTATAGAAATATGGTGTGAAGGTATAAAGTAAAAAATAAAGACTAATATATTAGTCTTTTTTTGTGATATAATAGTTTACGGAGAGTGATAGGGTGAGTTTTACTATAAATATTTATTACAAAGGAGAAAATGGTTCAGCAAAAAAGTTTGCTAATGAAATGATTTCTTCTGGAATAGTAGAAGAAATACGAAGTAAAAAAGGTAATCTAAGATATGAATATTTTGAACCATTAGATGATAAAGAGACAATACTACTTATTGATAGTTGGGAAAATCAAGAAGCACTTGATAAGCATCATGAATCTGATACTATGAATAAGATAATGGAATTAAGAAATAAATATGATTTACATATGAAAGTAGAAAAATATATCTTAGATGATAGTAATAATCAAGATGAAAAATATATAAGGAAGTAGGAATAAATATGAATGAATATATTAATTTAGATGAAAAAAATATTGATGAAGAACATATATGTTGTGCAATTGGCGATCCTAAACATCAAGATGGCGTAGATAAGAAAAAAGAATGGATTAAAAGCAAATTAAAAGATGGACATATATTTAGAAAACTAAATGCTAGAGGTAAAATCTTTATTGAATATGAACCTATAGAAACAGCTTGGGCTCCTATTAATGGTAAAAACTATATGTATATTTATTGTTTATGGGTAGCAGGTAGTTTTAAAGGAAAAGGTATAGGTAAAGAATTATTAGAATATGCTATAGAAGATGCTAAAAAGAAAAAAATGAGTGGTATTTGTACAATAGTTACTCAAAAGAAAAAACCATTTATTGGTGATAAGAAGTTTTTTGAACACTTTGGCTTTAAAGTAGTAGATACTATTAATGACTATGAATTAATGGTATTACAATTTAATGATAAAGAACCACCTAAATTCAATGATAATGCTCGTAAGATGGAAATTGATAGTCAAGACTTTACTATTTATTATTCTAATGAATGTCCTTATGTAGAATATGAAGTAAAAGAATTATCTGATTATGCTAAAGAAAAAGGTATTAAATTGAACTTTGTAAAGATAGATACACTGGAAAAAGCTAAAAATGCTCCATGTATAATTAATAACTGGGCTAACTTTTATAAAGGAAAGTTTATATCAAATACAATTCTTAATGCAAATGCGTTTGAGAAATTACTAAAATAATTTATAATATAGTGCTTTTGTTAAATTTGATATTATTTTTACTATTAGTTGGAAACAAATAAAAATGACTGGAGAAAAACTGGAGATTGGCAACCAGGTTGGGAATATGATATAGATTAATTTAGAAGAGATAGCTTTCTATCTCTTTTATATCTGCCTTATTGACAAATAAATTCATATAAGTATAATAATATTACTTCAGAGATAATATTCTTTAAAGTTACTACGGAATTATAATATATTAATTAAGAAAATTGAAATAGGAGAAAGTTATGAGAACATTGTTAGGAGATACAATAATAGATAATTATCATTATTGTCAAAATTCTGATAGAGATAAAATGAATTACTATCAAAACCATGAATTTACAAAAGAAGAAAAGGAAAAAACTATATCATTAAGAAATAGATTGATAAAATTTGAAACTAAGGTAAGAGGAAAATGCAACATTAAAGAATTGTTGATGGATCCATATCGTCCAGAATGGCATATAGAATATTTTGAAGATATTGGATATATTTCATTTGTTAATGCTGATAGAGATAGAGTAGATGTATATTACTATGGTAAAACAGAAGATGAGGCTTTTATAAATGCAGCTGTTTCACATGAATTAATTACAAGTGAAGAATATGAGTTTTTCCATAGAGAAAAATTGAATCTTGATTTTAGCAAAAGATTTTTAGGTGGAAAAGTATCAGAAAATGATTATCATGGACCATTCTTCTTTTCTGAATTATCACTTCAAGATTTTAAAAAATTTTATGGTGATAATATTCCTGAAATATTAATTGAGAATTATGAAAATCATGTAAATGGTATTTATAAAGAAAACTATAAATATGATATAGCTGAAAATAGATTTGTGAAGAAAGAAAAGCAAAAGATTAGAGTACTCTAATCTTTTTTATGATATAATTAAATAGAGGTATGATTATGAAAAAAGCATCAGATGTATTAGAAGTTAGAGAAAGTATTTTTTATAATAAAAATGTTGATAGTGATATTAAAATTGCTAGTGTTGGTGATATTCATATATCAAAAACAGTTGGAGAAAAAGATATTATGAATATTTGTAAATCTTTATCTAATGAAAATCCTGATTATGTTTGTTTGCTTGGAGATTTAATCGATTCGCCTAAAGAATTAGTTAAGGGAAAAGGGCTTGATAATTTAAAAGCTTTAGTTAAGTACTGTTCTTATATTGCTCCAACAATGATTGTATTAGGTAATCATGATTATATTTATAGTGGTTCGATTGATGTCCCTGATTTATCTGATGATTCTAATATTTGGGGTGAACTAAATAGTTTATCAGATGTTTATGTTTTAAATGATGATGTTTATAGTGATGATAAAATACTTATAGGAGGATATATTCAAAAAGAAGATGTTTATAATAATCGATATGATAAACACACAGAAGATGCAATTGCACTTTATATAGATTTAATGGAGCATCCAAATCTTCATTCTGAATTAAAAGAAGATTTACCCAAAGTATTTATTACACATTCACCAGCATCAATTAATGATAATAGAATAAAAGACTTATTAAGTGTATATGATGTTATTATAGCTGGACATTATCATAATGGATGTGTTCCAGCAATGTTAGAGAATATCTATCCTAAAAATGCAGGTATTATTACACCAAAATTAGACTTATTTCCTAAGCAGGCTAGAGGTGTTGTTAGATTAGATACTGGAACTTATTTAATATATAGTGGTGGTTGGACAAAGTTGTCTTCTGTTTCACCATTACTATTTCATCCACTTGATATGCTTTGTAATAGACAAATTGATATTACTACATTAACTTCGAATGAGGAATATAAGAATGAAAGTATTAAAACAAAAAAATTAGTTCTTAAGAAATAGACTAGATAATTCTAGTCTTTTATTGACAAATTATATGTTTTTTTGTAGAATATTATGTGCTTTTTAGGGGGATTATATATGAATAAATTATTTGATAATAGTCATTTTATCGCAATGCAATTTAACAAATCAAAAAATTTAAATAGTCATTTATTTGGTTTTAAAAATTATAATATACCAAAACAAAAAAATGTTGTTCAGGTATTTCCTAATGATGATATAAGTACTTGGGATGAAGTCCTAAAATATATTGAATTTTTGAATAGTAAAAATGTATTTGAAAGTATATCTGTAGCTTGCCTTAGTGAAGAATTATTTTGTGATATTTTTGGATTTAGTGAACAAGAATATAAAGATTATATAGGATATGGTTCAAAAGAAATGAAATCTGCATGTGTTGAGGAAGATTTCCAATGGTTTGAATATACTGAACCATATGAACTTAAAATACGCTATAGAATTCCTAAAGAATTAGTGTTTGGTTCAATTGTACGTAACAAAAATGGAGAATTAGGATTTATTGCTAATAAGAATTATATAGATAATTTGAATGATGATGAAAAGAATGAATTTATTGAACTATATAGGGAATTAATATTAAATGAAGTACGAAATGAAGATTTAGATGATAAGTATGCTTTTCGTGATATTAAGAAATTTAAGGCTAGAGAAATCTAGTCTTTTTTATGTTATAATTAAAAAGAAATGATATTGTGTTATAAATAAAAAGTTTTAATATTCATTTAATATTCAAATGAATAATTATATTTGAGGTGATGAAGCTATGCGAATATTAATTGTTGAAGATGAAGAATCACTTGCTGAATTAGTCGCAAATAGATTAAAGAAGGAGAAATATACTGTTGATATTGCTAATGATGGAGAAGAAGGTCTTTATAATGCATTAGAAGATTTATATGATCTTATAATTCTTGATATAATGCTTCCTAATGTTAATGGTATTGATATATTAAAAGAAATTAAGAAGAATAATATAAAGTCTAAGGTAATAATGTTAACAGCTAAATCTGAATTAGAAGATAAATTGCTTGGATTTAGTGAGGGAGCTAATGATTATATTCCAAAACCATTTCATATTGATGAAGTAGTCGCAAGAGTTAATGCTCAGTTAAGAACTGAAAAAGTTAAAAATAATAATCTTGAATTTGGAGATTTGATTCTTGATTTAAAAACATCTGATATTATCAATAAGAATAATAATGAAAAGATAAATATTATTAATAAGGAATTTCAATTATTAGAATATTTTATGAATAATCCTAATCAAGTATTATCTAAAGAAATGATATATGATAAAGTATGGGGTTTAGATAATGATTCAATTTCTAATAATTTAGAAGCTTATTTATCATTCATTAGAAAAAAATTGAAACTTATTAATTCAAATGTTCAGATTAAAGCATTAAGAAATTTAGGATATAAAATGGAGTATAAAGATGAAAGAACTAAATAGAAAAGTATTTAATACAATATTCATAATTTTATCAGCGTTTATATTTATTATTGTTTTTATATATAATGTAGAAATTTATAGA
Organism: uncultured Erysipelotrichaceae bacterium; assembly: GCA_902793315.1. Classification (GTDB taxonomy): domain Bacteria; phylum Bacillota_I; class Bacilli_A; order RF39; family UBA660; genus UBA3789. The sequence goes on along the minus strand of CADBCT010000022.1, from coordinate 6,072 downwards.
AGAGAATATAGTGCTGTACAAAGAAATTTAAGTTTTATGGAAGAAAGAATTAGTAAGCCAGATTATAGAATTCCAATTCTTGATGATGAACAAGATGATAAGAATTTTGAAAATATGATGATTATGGATTATGAAGTATATACTGTTATATTGAGTAATGGAGAAATTGAAAGAATTATTAGTCATAGTAGTAATACAAGTAATTTTGATGTTCAAAGTGTTGCAGAAAAAATTGTTACTAAAAAACAAGGAATGAGAATTGGTAGTTTATATAATAATAAGTATTCTTACAACTATTATTTAGATACAATAATTATTATTAATACTAAGAACATTAATAATAGATTAATGCTTATATTAATTAAGTCACTTATAATTTTATTAATAGTTGAAATTTTAGTTTATTATGTTTCTAAAATGTTAACTAAGAGAATTACTAAGCCTGCTCAAGAATCATATGAAAAACAAAGAGACTTTATAGCAGATGCTTCACATGAACTTAAAACACCACTAGCAGTAATAATAGCATCTTCAGATGAATTAAAAAGTGATAAAAAGAATGCTAAATATGTTGATAATATTAAGTATGAATCTGAAAGAATGAATAATTTGATTAAGAGTCTACTAGATTTGTCTAAATTAGAAAATGGTGTATCTATTGCTAATTATAAAGAAGAAAACATTTCAAAAATTATTGAGAGAATATGTTTAACCTTTGAAGCAATTGCTTATGAAAATAATGTTAATATAGATATTAATATTGAGAAAGATATTAAATTGAAATGTAGTAAAGAAGAAATAGAAAAATTAATATCAATATTATTAGATAATGCAATTAAACATAGTTATAAAGATAGTTCAATTAGTGTCAATTTAAATAATGATAAAAATAGTATTAATTTAGAAATAGTTAATTCAGGTGATCCAATAAAAGTTGGTGACGAAGAAAAAATATTTGAAAGGTTTTACCGATCAGATAAATCTAGAAAAAGAGATTCTAACAGATATGGTCTTGGTTTAGCTATAGCTAAGAATATAGTTATTAATCATAATGGTACAATTAAAGCTTTTTCTAAAGATGGATTAACAACTTTTAAAATAAATTTAAAAAAATAAGAACATTAATATATATTTAATGTTCTTTTAATTTTTATTAAGTACTATTAATTTATAGAAAGGAGAAATGATAAATAAGAAAAAAATAAATTTAATATTCATTTAATTTTACAATGGTAAGGTTTATATAGAAAAGGAGATGATATATGAATAAATTTGAAAGAAGAAAAGATTAAAAAGAATAATAAAATTAATATATATAAAATAAAAGAAATGGAGGTAAGAAATGAAAGATATAATGGGTGAAAAAATAATAATCTTTATAATAGGATTATTATTAGGGGCTGTAATAGCAACGGGAGCATATATGGTATGTACAAAGACTTGTCATAATAAAGGTAGTAGAGGAGAAATAATGCAATTACCTAATGGAAATCAGCCATCAACGAATAATAGACAAAGTAATCAGCCACCAGCTGCTCCTAGTGGAGATAATAATCAAAATGGTCAACCGCCAGATATGCCAAATAATGATAATAGTCAAAGTAATGGTAATACTCAGAATAGTAATGCTTAGTTAGAAAGGAGAATATGATGAAAGATAAAAAGACATTGACATATATAATTATAATTGTAGTATTAGTTATAATACTTGGAGTTATGTGGTATATAATTATTAGTGATAATAATACGAATAATAATAGTAATAACACTCTACCCGGAATGAATAATAATTCTCAAACTACATACTCTGGGGTTAAAGAAATAACTAGTAATGAAGATATAACATCAGGAGAATATAAATCATCTGATGCAGATGAAAATGCCATTTTAGTAACAGGAAATATTAAATCTACTCTCTCAAATATAACTGTAAATAAAACTGGCGATTCAGCAGGAGGAGATAATACTAGTTTCTATGGTACTAATTCAGCTATATTAGCAAAATCAGGTGCCAATTTAACTATTAAAAATGCAACAATTACTACAGATGCTACAGGGGCAAATGGCGTGTTTAGTTATGGTGGTTCTGCTACTACGAATAATTCTTCAGGAGATGGAACAACAGTTAACATTTCAAATTCTACAATAACTACAAGTAAAGATAATTCTGGAGGTATTATGACAACTGGTGGAGGTACTATGAATGCTACCAATTTAACAATTAATACCGCTGGAACATCAAGTGCAGCAATTAGATCTGATAGAGGTGGTGGAACAGTAACAGTTAATAAAGGAACTTATAAAACTACTGGAAAAGGATCACCAACTATTTATTCTACTGCTGATATAACAGTAAAGAATGCTAAATTAATTGCTACTGCATCAGAAGGAGTAGTAATTGAAGGTAAAAATAGTGTTACATTAGAAAATGTGAAATTAACCGATACTAATAATACATTAAATGGACAATCAACTACTTATAAAAACATCTTTATATATCAGTCTATGTCTGGCGATGCTGATACAGGAACAGCAGAGTTTTCATCAAAAGATTCTACTATTGTTACTAATAAAGGTGATTCTATTTATGTAACTAATACTAAAGCAAATATTACTTTAGAAAATAATAAATTTACTAATAAAGATACAACAGGAAATTTTTTAAGAATTCAGAAAGATTCATGGGGGAATTCTGGTTCTAATGGTGGAGATGTTAGTTTAAAATTAATTAATCAAAAAGTAAGTGGTAATATAGTTGTTGATTCTATCTCAATACTTAATATGGAATTAACACAATCATCAAGTTATGAAGGTACTATTAATAGTAGTAATGAAGCTAAAGAAATAAAACTAATTTTAGATAGTAATTCTAAAATTAAATTAACTGGTGACTCATATATTTCAGAGCTTGAAGATGCTGATAGTACTTATTCAAATATTGATTTAAACGGTTATAAATTATATGTAGGAGGTAAAGAACTAAGTAAATAAAAGAACTAAGTAAATAAATAAAAGACTAGATATTCTAGTCTTTTTGTTAGCACTAATATGTTATAATAAATGCGAGGTGTAATATGAAAGATTATAGGGAAAAAGTTGTTATTAAAACAAGTGTTGTTAGTATAATTTCTAATATTGTTTTAGCTGGATTTAAAGCTTTTGTAGGATTACTTGCTAATTCAATAGCTATTATATCTGATGCCGTTAATAATTTAAGTGATGCATTATCTAGTATTATCACAATAGTAGGCACTAAACTTGCAGGAAAACCACCAGATAAAAAACATCCATATGGTTATGGAAGAATTGAATATATGACTTCACTTATTGTTTCTGGAATAGTTTTATATGCAGGTATTACTGCCTTTGTAGAATCAGTAAAGAAAATTATTCATCCTGAAGTAGCAGATTATAGTACAATAACATTAATAATTTTAATTGTTGGTATTATTGTTAAATTTATTTTAGGAATATATGTTAAAAAGAAAGGTAAAGAAGTTAATTCTGATTCTTTAGTAGCTAGTGGTTCAGATGCTTTTAATGATGCAATACTTTCTATTTCTGTACTTGCTTCAGCTATTATTTATATGTTATTTAAAATTAGTTTAGAAGCTTATGTAGGTGTACTATTAGCAATATTTATTATTAAAGCTGGATTAGAATTAATAAAAGAATCAGTTGATAATATGCTTGGAGTTAGAATAGAAAGTTCTTTAGCAAAATCTATTAAGAGAGATATTACTAAAGAAAAAGACATTCAAGGAGCTTATGATTTAATATTAAATGATTATGGACCAGATAAATATTCTGGTTCAGTACATATTGAAGTTTCTGATACATTGACAGCTTCTGATATTGATAGATTATCTAGAAAAATAACTAAGATGATTTCAGAAAAATATGGAGTAATGTTACATACTGTTGGTGTTTATTCAGTAAACACTAAAGATAAAGATGTGATTAATGCTAAAAAAGAAATATCTAAAATAGTATTTGCTCATAAAGGTATTTTACAAATGCATGGATTCTATATCGATTTTAAAGATAAGTTTATTAGTTTTGATATAATAGTTGATTTTAAAATTAAAAATAGAGAAGAAGTATATAAAGAAATATATGATGAGATTCAAAACAAATACAAAGACTATAAAATTAATATTACACTTGATATAGATATGAGTGATTAGGAGGTTTATATGAAAAAACTTGTGGTAAGTATACTAGTATTGTCACTTGTGATTACTGGTTGCATTAATAAAAAAGAAGTTAAAGAAACAAAAAAAGAAGAAGTAAATTCAAATAGTAATTCTGTAGTTATATATTTTTCAGCAACTGGTACAACTGAAAAGATAGCTAAGAGAATAGCTAAACAAGCTAATAGTGATATTATTGAAATAGTTCCTAAAGATAAATATGAAGATAAAGACTTAGATTATAATAATGATTGTCGAGCTAATAAAGAACAAAATGATCCAAAAGCCAGACCTAAAATTAAAAATAAAATTGATATTAGTAAGTATGATGTTATCTATCTAGGATATCCTATTTGGTGGGGTACAAATCCTAAAATTATCTTAACATTACTAGATTCATATGATTTTACTGATAAAGTAATATTTCCATTTTGTACATCTGGAAGTAGTGATATAAGTGGAAGTGTAAGTGACTTGAGAAAATATAATTCAAAATTAACTATTAAAGATGGAAAAAGATTTGCTTCTAATTCTAGTGAGCATGAAATTATAGATTTTGTAGATAGAAGTAATATAGAAATGAATTCTCTAAATAAGGAGACTAGTAAAATGAAAGTGATGATTGATAATAAAGAATATACTATAAATTTAGAAGATAGTGCCGCAGCTAAAAAGTTAGTTGAATTGGCACCTTTCGAAACAAAAATGGAAGAATTAAATGGAAATGAAAAATATGTTTATTTATCTAGTAGTTTTCCAGTAGATTCATATAACCCAGGGCATATTGAACAAGGTGATGTAATGTTATTTGATAATAGTTGCTTAGTTATATTTTATAAATCATTTGATACACCATATAGTTATACTAAGATAGGTCATATAGATAATTTACCTAATTTAGGTGATAAAAGTGTAAAGGTTAAATTTGAAGAGTAAAAGACTATATATTAGTCTTTTTTATTTGATAATTATGCTATAATTATTTTTAGGATGTGATAATCGTGAATACTGAACTAAATTATAAAGATTTATCAAATAAAAGTAAAGAAGAAATAATGGATTTATTTAAGACTAATGAAGAAGGATTAAATAAGAATGAAATTACTAAAAGATTAGAAGAATATGGAGAAAATATTGCGACTAATAGAAAGAAAAAAACACCATTGTTTTTTATTATAGAAGCATTAAAAGATAAATTTGTTTTAATACTTATTCTTTTAGCAGCAATTGATTTTATTACCGATGATAGAATTGGAGCTTTTATTATACTTGGTATTACTTTAATAAGTGTTATTATTAGATTTACTCAAGATTATTCTACATATAGATTTAATGAAAAACTAAAAGAACAAATAAGAATATTTACTGATGTAATAAGAGGAGGAAAACAAAAAGAAGTAAGACAAGAAAAAGTAGTCTATGGAGATATTATTACTTTAAGTGCTGGTAGTGTTATTCCTGCTGATTTATATTTGTTTGAAAGTAAAGACTTATTCATTAATCAATCATCGTTTACTGGTGAGAGTGAAGCGGTTGAAAAGAATATTAATATTGAAAGTGATTCTACTGATCCAATTGAAATTAATAATATATGTTTAATGGGCTGTAATGTTATAAGTGGTCAAGGTAAAGGTATTGTTGTTAAAACTGGACTTGATACATTTATTGGAAATATGAATAAGAAGAAAGAAGTTGTTAAAGAAGAAACTACTTTTGATAAAGGTATGAATCATATTACTGGGCTTCTTATTAAATGTATGGTAATTATCTGTATACTAGTATTTATCATCTATGGAATGATTCGCGGTAACATGAATGAAGCTATTTTATTTGCTTTATCAGTCGCAGTAGGTATTACTCCTAGTATGCTTCCAATGAT
>CADBCT010000021.1 GCA_902793315.1 uncultured Erysipelotrichaceae bacterium | reverse complement strand
AAAATGAATATTATCTATATTCTTCTTTTAATAGTGCTTGCAAGTATAGGAACAGGATATGCATATATAAAGAGTAATTTAAATATAAATGGAACAGCTAATGTGACAGCAGCTTCTTGGGATGTACACTTTGAAAACCTACAAGTAACAACAGGAAGCATAACAGCTACTACACCAGCAAATATAACAGATGATACAACAGTAGAATTCTCTGCAGAACTATCAAATCCAAATGATTTTTATGAATTCACAGTAGACGTAATAAATGATGGAACAATGGATGCGATGATAGATAGTTTTTCTATTAGCCCAACATTAACTACAGATGAAGAAAAATATCTAGAATATAAGGTAACTTATTTAGATGATACAAATCTAGCTAATAATCAAGCTTTAAAAGCAGGAACTAGTGAAATAATAAAAGTAAGATTCAGTTATATAGAAAATTCTGATAAAACAAATTATCCTACAGAAGATAAAATATTTAATATTAGTTTTAATATAGATTATTCTCAAGCTGATGATAGTATGGTTGATGTTAATCATGTATTTAATAATGAATCATGGTCGACAATTATTAATAATATTAAAGCAGGTAGAATCCCAGAATACTATTTGGGAGCTACCAAGGATGTTGATTTAGGAAGCCTTGGTACTCATAGTCTAAGAATATCTAATACAACAACACCTAGTGAATGCTCTAATAGTGGTTTTTCAAAAACAGCATGTGGAGTAGTACTAGAATTTGCAGATATAATAGATGAACAAAGAATGAATAATTCAACTTCTAATGAAGGAGGTTGGGAGGCATCTCAACTTCGTACATATTTAAATAGTACGGTGTATAATTTAATTCCAGAAGAGATTAGAAACAATATTATTGATACTTATGTTGTCTCAGGACATGGTTCAAAAGATGGGGTAAAGAAGGAGCAACTAATGTTTGTACTAGAGACACAGCTGAAGTTGAAACTAGACAACTTGATTATTATAAATCTCAAGGTATAAAAACAGATAATAATAATGGAGCTATAAAGAAATACAATGGTAATACTAAAAATTGGTGGTTACGTACTGCCGATAGTGCAGATAGTGATGATTTTATTCGTGTTAATGATACAGGTCATTGGGGAGATAGTACCGCTGATGTCTCTAACTGGGTATCTCCAGCTTTCCGAATCGGATAATAAAAAAATCTAAGAAAAATCTTTTCTTGGATTTTATTATGTTATAATTAATTATAGAGGTGAAGTATATGCCTAATATTGGAATTCCATTAAGATATAATAGATTGCCTGATGGTAGATGTATTTTGTTTTTAGGAGAGAAGATTAGACGCTGTATTCAAAAAGCAGGTGGTTTTGTAGTGCCAATCACTCAAGTACAAGACTTAGATTATATGGATACACATTATAATGAATATCCTGAATTAACTGATAAAGAAAAAGAAGATATCGAAAAATATTTAGATATGGTAGATGGAGTAATATTTCCAGGAGGAAATAAAATAACTCCATTTGATCAATACTTAGTAAAAAGATGTATAGAAAGAGATATTCCAACTCTTGGGATATGTCTAGGTATGCAGTTAATGTGTTATTATGATAGAGAATTTAAACCTACTAGGATTGAAGAAGCAAACCACTATCAAGAAGATGACAATCTATTGACACACAAAGTACAACTCAAGAAAGATACTTATTTATATAAGATACTTGAAAAGGATGAGATAATGGTTAATAGTTTTCATAATTATAAAGTAGATGTAGAAAATGAATATATAGTTAATGCCTTAAGTGAAGATGGATTTATAGAGGGTGTTGAATTAAGAGATAAGAAGTTTAATATGGGTATTCAATGGCATCCTGAAATTAGTTATGATTTTGATGAAGACTCTAGAAAGATAATAGATTATTTTATAAATATATGTAGTAATAAGTAAAAACCTTGCTGTTTTTGCTTTTTTATGTTATAATATGTCCTACCTGGAGGGATATTATGGAAATAAATAGTAAAATACCTTTTATAGATGTTGTTACTGTAGCTAAAAGTTTATGTGAATATGTAACTAGTGAAGAACATGAGATTATTTATGTTCCAGTGACATTGAAAGATAATGGTGAATCTAAGAAATATCTTTCTGTATTAATATGCAAAAAGGATGAAATAGAACCAGTATTGATTGAATATGCAAAAATGGGAGAAATGTCTAAAGAGGAATATTCTGTTAATAAAGGATATTGCCATATTGCAACATTCCCTGAAGATATTAAACGTAGAGAAGTTGATTTTGATTTTAATAGTGATTCTCCAATTAAAGCTGATATTAATGAAGAATATAGTTATGTTGATAGATTCTTTAAAATGTTTATTAGGTTTAGAAACAACTTAATAGAAAATAAACAAGTAGTTAAAAGAGATGACATTTATCAATACTTTTTATCACTTACAGGATTTAATCAAGATACTAATAAAAAACATCATAAAAGTAAATAAAAGTGTTGACAAATAAGAATATTTTGCATAAAATATTACTAGTCGAGAAAAATAGGAAAGTGATTTATATCCACCTGATTGCCAATAGCGATAGGTAAAAAGCCAAAGAAAAATAAAAATATTAAATATTTTATTGTGGTTTTTAAGTGGATATAAGTTTTATATCCGCTTTTCTTATTATTATGGAGGTGTTAAATATCGCAAAGGATAATAATAACATGTTGATTAACGATCAAATTAAAGTACCAGAGGTTCTAGTAATTGGACCTAATGGTGAACAAGTGGGAGTTAAGTCTATTAGTGATGCATTAACTTTAGCTAGTTATGCTGCTTTAGACTTGGTTTTAATTAGTCCAAATGCTAATCCACCTGTTTGTAAAGTAATGGATTACAATAAATATCGTTACGAAAGACAAAAGAAAGCTAAAGAAGCTTTAAAGAAACAAAAAGCTAATATGAGCGAGATTAAAGAGTATCGTTTATCACCTGTTATTGATGTCGGAGATTTTGAAACTAAACTTAGAAATGCAACAAAGTATCTTGAAAAAGGAGATAAGATTAAACTTACTATTCGTTTCAAAGGACGTCAAATGGCTCATACTGAATTAGGTAAAGAAGTATTGATGCGTTTCGCCGATAGAGTAAAAGAGTATGCAGATGTAGAACAACAACCAAAACTAGATGGTAGAACTATGACTATGATGTTAATACCTAAAAAATAAAAATGTAGGAGGAAGAGAAAATGCCAAAAATTAAAACACATAAAGGTACTGCAAAAGTATTTAAAAAACGTAAAAATGATATTAAAATTGGAAAACCAGGTAGTAGACATAACACTGGTTCAAAAAGTGCAAGCTACAATAGAAGCTGTAGAAAGGGATCTAACCTTAGTAAGGCAGATCAAAACAGATTAAAGAATATTATTTAATCTAGAAAGTGAGGATGAATAGACATGGCAAGAGTTAGAAATGGAGCTGTTACAAAAGCTCGTCATAAAAAAGTATTAAAAGAAGCTAAAGGCTATTTCGGAAGTAAACATAGATTATATAAGACAGCTAAAGAACAATTAATGCATTCTGGACAATATGCTTTTAGAGATAGAAGACAAAAGAAAAGAGATTTCAGAAAATTATGGATTACAAGAATTAATGCTGCTTGTAGATTAAATGATATTTCTTATTCTAGATTTATTGAAGGTTTAAATAAAGCAGGAGTAGAAGTTAATAGAAAGATGTTATCAGAAATCGCTATTAATGATCCAAAAGCATTTGCTGAATTAGTAAAAGTTGCTAAAGATGGTAAAGCTGGTAAGATTAAACCTGCTACTGAAGTTGCTGGAAACGAAGTAACTATTGGAGCAAAGAAAGAAACAGCTAAGAAAACTGCAGCAAAGAAAGAAACAGCTAAGAAGGAAGAAAAGAAAGAAACAAAAAAAGAAGAAAAGAAGGTTGACTATTCTAAAATGACAGTAGCTGAATTAAAAGAAGTTGCTGCTAAAAAGAAAATTAGTGTAACTGGATTAAAGAAAGCTGAAATTATTGAAGCTTTAGAAAAATAAACATATTAGTGAATTTACTTATCTAGTGCCTTAGGGTGATAAGTTTTAGAAACTAATAGAAGATTAAAACGAAAAGGAGATTAAAAAATGACTGTTGTATCAATGAATTATTTATTAGAAGCTGGTGTTCAATTTGGACATCAAAAGAGAAGATGGAATCCTAAGATGAAGGAATATATCTTCACTACAAGAGATGATATTTATATTATCGATTTACAAAAAACTGTTAAAAAGTTAGAAGAAGCTTATGAAGCAATGAAAGCTATTGCTGAAAAAGAAGGAAAAGTTTTATTTGTAGGTACTAAGAAACAAGCTCAAGAAGCTGCTGAAGAATGCGCTACAAGAACTGGAATGTATTTTGTAAATGAAAGATGGTTAGGTGGAACTCTAACTAACTTTAAGACTATCCGTTCAAGAATTAGAAGAATGGAAGAAATAGAAACTATGGAAACTGATGGTACTTTTGAAGCTTTACCTAAAAAAGAAGTTATCCAAATTAAAAAAGAATATGATAAGTTAAATAAAAACTTAAGAGGAATTCGTGAAATGAAAAGAATGCCTCAAGCTATGGTAATAGTTGATCCTCGTAAAGAAGAAATAGCTATTAAAGAAGCTCGTATTTTAGGTATTCCTGTATTTGGTATCGTAGATACTAACTGTGATCCAGATATGGTAGATTATGTAATTCCTGGTAATGATGATGCTGTTCGTTCAGTTAAACTATTAATTGGAGTTTTAACTAATGCAATTGCTGAAGTTAATGGTAGTGAAGTAATTGATTATATTAGTGAAGATGACAAAAACAAAGCAGAAGAAGTAGAAGGAACAGAAGAATTAAAAGAAGAAAAGAAAGCTAAAAAAGCAGCAAAGAAAGAAGAAATCATAGAAGAAGCTAAAGAAGTAGTAGAAGAAATTAAAGAGAAAAAAGAAGAAGTTAAAAAAGAAGTAAAAGCTAAAAAAGCTGAGATTAAAGAAGAAGTTAAAGAAGTAATCGAAGAAAAGAAAGCTAAGAAAGCAGCAAAGAAAGAAGAAAAAGAAGATTTAGCTAGTTTAACTTTAGCTGATTTAAAAGCAAAAGCTAAAGAATTAGGAATTAAAGGTTACTCTACAATGAAGAAAGCAGAATTAGTAGACGCTTTAAATAAGTAAAAATAAAAGGGGAAGGGATGAATATAATTAATAGTTTATAATTGATTATTATCATCTCTTTTCTTGTATAAAAATATAAAGAGGAGGATATATATGTTTAGTGCAAGTGATGTAAAAGAATTAAGAGAAAAAACAGGCGCAGGTATGATGGATTGTAAAAAAGCCCTAGAAGCTTGCGAAGGAAATATGGATAAAGCTGTTGATTGGTTAAGAGAAAAGGGAATTGCTAAAGCAGCTAAGAAAGAATCAAGAATTGCTGCTGAAGGATTAACTGAAGCTGCAGGAAATGATAATGAAGCAATTATTTTTGAAGTAAACTGCGAAACAGATTTCGTTACTAAGAACGAAAAATTCCATGATTTAATTAAAGAATTAAGAGAAGCATTAATGTTTAGTGATTGTAAAGATTATGAAGCAGCTAAAGAAGTAAAATTAGAAGATGGAAAGACAATTGCTGAAAGAATTGTAGAAGCAACAGCTACTATTGGAGAAAAGATTTCATTTAGACGTTTCGAAAGAATTACTAAAGCAGATGATGAAGAATTTGGTATTTATTCACATATGGGTGGAAAGATTACTTCTATCGTGGTAGTAAAAGGAGCTGATAGAGATGTTGCTAGAGATGTTGCTATGCAAGTATGCGCAATGAATCCAGTTGCAGTAAGAAGAGATTTAGTTCCAGAAGATATGATAGAACATGAAAAAGAAATGATTAAGAGCGAAATGAAAAATGATGAAAAGAATGCTAAGAAATCAGATGAAATTTTAGATAAAATGGCTACTGGTAGATTAAATAAATTCTTTAAAGAAATTTGTTTAGAGGAACAAGACTTTATTAAGGATTCTAGTCTTAATGTTAAAAACTATGTTAAGAATGCCGGTGGAGAAATCGTTTCAATGTTACGTTATTCAGTAGGTGAAGGAATTGAAAAGAAGCAAGAAAACTTTGCTGAAGAAGTAGCAGCTCAAATGAATATGTAAATATTTGTAAATGATTTTGTAAAGTGTACATATATGTACACTTTTTTTCTTTCTCTATGTTATAATTATGGCAAAGGTGGAAGAGATATTATGGATGAAAAAAAGAATAATAAAACATTAGTAATTATACTTTTATTAATACTATTTTTAGTATGTGGTTTCTTTGGAGGAAAATACTATTATGATACACATAATAAATGTGGAGTATCAGCTAATCAAAGTGAAGAGAGCAAGGATTCAAATACTGAAGAATTATCTATTGATTCAAGATTAGTACAATATTTATATAATAAAGTTACTTATGATGAATCTGAATCTTGTTATGCTGGATGGGAATTTGCCACTTCAGATAATAATGAAATAACTTATACAAAAGACTTTGTACATAGTGATTCACAAACTAGTTATATTGATTTAAGACTATTAGCTAGAAATCTTACTGGTGACAAAAGCTATGCACTTAGTAGTGAAGCTCCAACTGTAAATGGTAGAAAAAATCATATGGTTAGATATGATAATGGTGGAGAAGTTGACTTAGGGGCAACATATTACACTAGAAAGTATGTTGAAGCACAATATAAAATGTTGTTTGGAACAGCTGCTAAGCTTGATACATCTAAACCAATTCAAATGGATGTTTTCGGAATAGAAGAATTATATTATGATTCAAAAACTGATAATTACTATTCACAATATATCGAAGGTGGTGGAACTTGTGGACCTGGAGGAACAAGTTATAAACTTTCTAAAGCTACTAAGATAGATGATGAAATAAAAATATATCAAGATGTAGAAGAAATAAGCTACAAAGAAGATGCCAATGGTCGTATAGAAGAAACTGATGCCACAAGACAAGTGGATGATAAATATAAGTATGTTTATACTTTTAAACTTGCTGATGATGGAATGTATAATTTTGTAAGTCGAATAAAAGAAAAGTAGACAATGTCTACTTTTTGATAATTAAAGAGGTGAGTTCATGAATAATAAAGAAGACCTTGATAAGTTAGATAGACAAATTAATAAACTTTTAAATAAAGATGAAGAAGAAAAAGAAGAAGATTTAGATACAAAACGTGAAGTAATTATTGATCGTAGATATGAATATGATGATGTAGATGGAGATACTAAAAGGCTTGATAAAATTGATGATATTGATGAAGAAGAATTTGAACCTGAAGAAGAGGAAACAACTGAAGTAAAAACTCGTGTAGAGAGATTAGAAGAACAAGAAGAATTGAAATCTCACTCTCGAGTTGGAAGATTAGAAGAACAAGAAGAATCTTTAGATGAAGAAGAAAATTTTTTAGGTGAAAAGCCAAAGAAAAAAATGAGTAAAAAGAAAATTATAATTATTACTTGTTCAGTAATTGGAATACTATTAATAGCTTTAATTTTATTTTTAGTTTTAAATAATAGTAAAAAGATTGATACTGAAAAAGAAGAAAAACTAAGTAAAAGTGAACAAAAAGAAATTATAGAAGACTATGGTGATGAATTAAAGAGAGTTATTATGAATTACTATAGTCAACAAAAACTATTATTAGAATATGATGATGCTATTAAATTAGTAAACTTTGATTATGATGTTAAATGCAGTGAACATGAGATATATGATAATGGTGAAATATACTTAAATAAATGTACAATTAATAAAGTCAAAACAAGATATTCTTATGGTTTAAAAAAAGAAGATTTAGTTCCAGAAGAAACAGATGACAAAATAAAAGTATATGTTAATAAAGAAACTAATAAAGCTAGTCTTACAGAACCAAAAGATAAAGATAATTATGAAGTATATGGCTTTAATATTGATGGTGCATATACTAATTTAAAACTATTAAGTGAAACAGCCGACTATGTTTATTATCTTGATAAAGATTATAGTGTTCATATGCTTAATTATAAAACTGGAGTAAAAGTATTAAATCCACTTAATTATACTAATATTTTACCAATTAAAAATGAAGGTGTTATTGATTCTTCATTTGCTGCAGTAGAAATTAATAATTTATGGGGAATTTATAATATAAATACAAGAGAAAGAATAGTTGGTCATAATTATAAAATGTTTGCTTCTAGTTTTTCAATGCAAAGTACTGAGCCAACACTATATTATGAAACGATTGCTCTTGATAAATTAATTGCTTTTGATGGTGAAAGTTATGGTTTAATTAATTATAAAAATGGTAATATAATACTTCCTATTATATATGAGGGTATTGCACTAAGTGGAGATTATTTATGTGCTAGAGATAAAAATAATAATATACATATCTTTGATTCTAATAGTAAAGAGTATTTAAATAATTATGATAAAGTATATGGTCTTGTTGATGGTAAATATTCGTTAGTTAAAGATGGAAAGAGTATTAAATTAGTTAGACCTGATAATAAAGAATTCTATGATTATGGAGAAGTTGAAGTAAGTAATAGACTTAGATTATTTAATTATTATGATAATGAAGTTTATTATGTATTTAACATGTCTAATGAAAAAACTTCAGATGAAGAATCTGAGTATTTACAAATTACTTATAATACTAAATATAAGAAGGGTAAAGTTGAATTATTAGAGTATAAAGATATCTTTAAATAAAAATATAAAATAACTTGTATTTTCAAGTAAATTTGATATAATAAGTCGCAAATAAGGGGATGATTATGGTGGCAAAGAAAGCAAAGAAGAGTTCTAGTAATGCAATCAATAAGATTGATAAGCAATTAAAAGAATTAGAAAAGACTACTAAAGTTGAAAATGAAAAAACACCTACTATTAATAAAAAAGAATTACAAGATAAAGTAAAAGAAGCTACTAAAAAGTCAAATAGAAATACACATAATAAAAAGAAAACAACTACAAAAAGCACTTCTAAAAGTAACACTACTAAGAATAGTACATCTACTAGTACTAAGAAAAAGACTACTAATACAAAGAAAAAAACAACTAGTGCAAAGAAAACTACTAGTACCAAGAAGACTACAACTAAGAAGAAAACGACTCCAAAGAAAGTAGAAACTAAAAAAGAAGCAATCGTAGTAGATGAAAGACCTGTAAAAGAAATTCCTGTAGAACCAGTTGTTGTTGAAGAAAGAGTAGAAGTAAAAGAAGAAATACCTACTGAAGTAATTGTTGAAGAACAAATTAAAGAAGTAATTATAGAACCAGTAGAAGAAAAAGAGCCTGAGAAAAAAGAAGAAATTTCATCAGAACCAGTAGAATCAAAAGTTGAAACTGATGTTGAAGAGACTAAGACTGAAGAATCTGATAAAGAAGAAGACAAAGAAGTAGGAGAAACAACTTTAAAACTAAGTCAACTGGAAGATCAAATGCGTAGTCTATATGATCGTGTTAATGATGTGGTTGATGATATAACTTTTGTTAAAGAAGTTAATGAAGCACAAGATATATTAATTTCTGATGTAGTTGAGAGTAAAGAAGAAACTTCAACTAAATTAGATGATATTAGTAATAAATTATTACGTAATTTAACAATAGCTTTATCAATAATATTTATCTTATTATTAATATTTGTAATAGGTGTTATTATATTTGTATGTACTTATTAAATTTTTCTTTATTTTATTAAAATGATATAATATAATTAATCTGAGGAGAGATGATTAATGGATAGTGATATGATAATTTTAGAAGCTACTGAAAAAATGGATAAAACAATTGAAAATTTAGAAAAAAGATTTGCTACTGTACGTGCTGGTAGAGCAAACCCTTCTAGTTTAGATGGAGTAAGTGTTGATTATTATGGAGTTATGACTCCTCTAAAACAATTAGCTACTATTTCAGTTCCAGAAGCTAGACAATTGTTAATTAAGCCATTTGATAAAGGAGCTTTAAATAATATAGAAAAAGCTATTTTAGCTTCTAATTTAGGATATACTCCTGGTAATGATGGAGAAACGATTAGAATTGTTATTCCAGAACTTACTGAAGAAAGAAGAAAAGAATTAGCTAAACAAGTAAAAGCAATTGCTGAAGATGCAAAGGTATCTGTTCGTAATAATAGAAGAGATGCTTTAGAAGATTTAAAGAAAGCAGAACTTCCTGAAGATGAAGAAAAAGGAATGGAAAAAGATATTCAAGATTTAGTTAATGATTATAATAAAAAAATAGAAAGTTTATTAAAAGAAAAAGAAGAAGAATTACTTACTGTTTAGTAAGTAATTTTTAATTGTTATGATGCATATAATATGATATAATTTTATTACTTGTAAACAGGGTGGTTTTTATGGAAAAGAAAAGATTTATATTTGACTTAGATCGTACATTATTAACATGTAATTATCAAAAGGTAGAGACAGCTGTCTTTGAACCATTTTTTAGAGATAAAACAGAATTAGTTATGAAAAACATTGCATATTTACTTGATGAATATGAGACTATGTATCAAACTTATGAAGATAAAAGATTAAGTAAATTTCTTACTGAAAAAAGTGGTTTGGAATTTACTCCTGAAATAATAAGGGAATGGAAAAATGCAATGATGTCTGAAGCTGATACTATGGAAGAGGGAGTAATTGAACTTTTAGATTATTTGAAAGAAAAAAATAAAAGTTTAGTTGTATTAACTAATTGGTATGGTAAATCTCAAAAAGCGCGTTTAAGAAATGCTAAAATATATGATTATTTTGAAGATGTTTTTACTGGTGAATATCAGTTAAAACCTCATCCAAGAGCTTATATAAATGCAATGGGTAAGTTTAATCCTAGAGAATGTGTAATTATTGGAGATAGTATTAGTAAAGACTATAGTGCTCCTAGATTACATGGAATAGAAGCTGTTCTTTATGATAAAGATAATATTCATGATGATAATTATGTTAAAGTTAAAAAATTAACTGAATTAAAAAAGAAATATTAATATAATATGTAAAAGGACTAGAGGTCATCCTCTAGTCCTTTTTGTACTCTTTTTCTAATAATTTCTATCATTTCATTTTTTAATTCTTGAGAAGCGTTTTCCCAAATTATTTCTAAGAATACTCCTAATCCTGGTAAAGTAACTTCATCTTGTGCTTCTACTGATTCGTCTATTGCTCTACGTAGTGTGTCAAAATTATCTCCACTAAAATTATTAATAATATGTTGTCTAATATTTGTATCCATTATGGCCTCCTATAATTATTATGGAAATTAATTTATTTTTTTATTCTTTTATTGTAAAATATAGGTGGTGGTAATTATGCATCTAACGTATAATGATAAAGATTATGAAATAGTTATTGAAAGAAAAAAAGGACAAAGAAATACCTATATCAGAGTAAATAAGCAATTACAAATAAAAGTAACTACTAATTATCTTACAAGTATGAGAGCTATTAATGATTTAATTAGAAATAATACTGATAAAATTTGTGATATGATAGATGAACAAGAAATAAAGAAAAAGAATAATAGTGGCTTTTTCTACTTAGGAAAACAATATGTAGTAATTTACTGTAATGATAAAGGAATTACTTTTAGTGATGATAAAGTTTATATTAATCATGATTTTGATATTGATGCTTGGTATAAAAAACAAGCTAAAGTATTATTTCAAGAAAGATTAGATTATAACTATGAAAAATTTACTAAAGATATTCCATATCCTAGATTAAGAATAAGAAAGATGACTAGTAGATGGGGAGTATGTAATGTAAGTACTCATGTTATTACTCTTAATTTAGAATTAATAAAAAGAGATGTTAATTACTTAGACTATGTTATTATTCATGAATTAAGTCATTTGATTCATGGAAATCATTCTAATAGATTTTGGAAATTAGTAGAAGATAATATGCCTAATTATAAAAAATATAGAAAAGAAATGAAGGAGTTTTAATGGTAATTACAAGTTTAGATAATAAAAAAGTAAAAGAAGTAGTTAAATTACAAAGTAAGAAGTATCGTGATCTTACTAATACTTTTGTAGTTGAAACAGAACATTTAGTAGAAGAAGCAGAAAAGTGTGGTATAGTTAAAGAATTATTTTTGGTTGAAGATGAATTCGTAGATAGCAATGATGTTAATTATGTAACTCCAGAAATAATGAAAAAGATGTCTTCCATGGAATCTCCTAGTAATATACTCGCAGTATGTGAGAAGAGTAATTCTAAAGAAATTATAGGAAATAAAATATTATTATTGGACAATATTCAAGATCCAGGTAATTTAGGAACTATTATTAGAAGTAGCGTAGCTTTTGGTGTAACTACAATTATTCTATCTACTGATACAGTTGATTTATATAATCCTAAAGTAATTAGGGCTAGTGAAGGTATGTTTTGTAATATTAATATTATTACTATGGATTTAGAAGAAGCTATTAGTATTATTAAATCTAAAGGTATTAGTGTTTATGGTACTGATGTAGTTAATGGTAGTGATGTTAGATCTATTACTGATAAAAGTAGTTATGCTTTAATAATGGGTAATGAAGGTAATGGTTTAAAAGAAGAAATAAAAAAATTATGTGATAAAAACTTATATATTCCTATGAATAATAATTGTGAAAGCTTAAATGTAGGAGTAGCTTGTAGTATTTTATTATATGAATTGGGTGAATAATATGAATAAAGTTTATATTGGTAAAATAGTATCTACTCATGGTATAAAAGGAGAATTAAAGATAAAGAGTGATTTTCCATATAAAGATAAAGTATTTGTAGTAGGTAATGAATTAATTATTGAAGAAACTGCTTATGAAATAAAAAGTTATCGAGTTCATAAGAATTTTGATATGGTTACATTAGGTAATTATCATGATATTAATGAGGTATTATTTTTACTAAAAAAAGATGTTTATTTTAATAAAGATAGTTTAGAATTAGATGATAGTGAAATATTAGATGAAGATTTAATTAAATTCACTGTCTTGACAAAAGATGGGAAAAAGGGAATAATAAAAGAAATTTTTATGGCTAGTCCTGGAAATAAAATTCTTAGAGTAGAATTTGATCATGAAGTGTTAATTCCTTTTAATTCACCAATGATTGTAAAAATAGATAAAGAGAATAAAGAAATAATAGTAGAATTAATAGAGGGTATGTAGAATGAAAATAGATATTTTAACATTATTTCCAGATATGTTTGAAGGAGTATTTAGTGAATCAATCTTAAAAAGAGCAATTGATCTTAAAAAAGTAGAAATAAACTTAGTTAATTTCAGGGATTATACTAAAGATCCTCATAATAAAGTTGATGATACTCCATATGGCGGAGGAGCAGGAATGGTTCTTACTTGTCAACCTATATTTGATTGTGTAAAAGATTTAAAAACAGATGATTCTAAAGTAATATTATTAACTCCTCGTGGAGAAGTTTATAAACAAGATATGGCTTATAATTTGACTCATGAAAAGCATTTGATTCTAATATGTGGTCACTATGAAGGATTTGATGAGAGAATTAGATCTATTTGTGATATGGAAATAAGTATTGGAGATTATATTTTAACAGGTGGAGAAATACCAGCAATGGCTCTAGTAGATTCAATTACTAGATTACTTCCTGGTGTAATTACTGAAGAAAGTTACATAGAAGATTCTTTTAGTAGTAATTTATTAGATTATCCAACATATACAAAACCTAGAGTTTATGAAGGTATGGAAGTTCCAGAAGTATTACTTTCTGGAGATCATAAAAAAATAGAAGAATATCGATATAATGAAAGTTTAAGAATAACTAAAGAAAAGAGACCAGATTTATTAGATAAGTAGGTGATGTAATGTATTCTGTAAGTGAAAAAAAGACAAAAGGTAAAATAATTGATACTATCAGTATTAATGGTTTTCCGATGGGTTCTAAAGACAAAGTTTTTAAAATAAGTAATAGTAAAGTAAGAAAGATAAAAATAACTAATAAGAAATTAGCAAATCCTTTGGTGTCTAAAAAAGTAATGAAACAATATAATAAGCTTATAGAATATTTAACTGAGTCTTTATTAGATGAAGATGATGATGGAGAAACTTGTCGTGAAGCATTAAATCAAATAGAAAAATTTAGATTAATTATTAAAAATAAGTATCGTGAATTCTTAAAGAAAAAAGAAATAGAAACTATGTCTAAACAATTAGTTTTACTAAAGAAAGAATTATTAAAAAAAGAAATTCAAATAAGAGATAGTTATTTAGAATATATAGATTCAAATAAGAGAAGCAAATAGCTTCTCTTTTATTGAAAAAAAGCAAAAAAGAATATATAATTAGGTTAATATGGATAATAGGTGATAATATGTTTGGTAAAAAGTTTTCATCTAATATACGTAGAAAAAAAAGAATGATTATATCAAGTATCATTCTTTTAGTAGTGTTCTTAGGAATAGGTTATTCAGCATTTACTACTAATCTAGGAATAAATGGAACACTAAAAGTAGATAAATATGATCATACTCTATATGGGGTTTTGGAGAAAGCAGTAAGTAAAGGGTATGCACAAGAATATACTGGCAATCATCAAGATTCAATGGCTGGAGTAGGAACAGAAAAAATATATCACTGGTACGCGCCAATTGGTACAGCTGGTAATGCTTTAGCTACCGAAATACTTGATAAAAATAATGTTATCTTTGCGAACCATTGTTGGAAAATGATTAGAACTACTGATACTGGTGGGGTGAAGATGATTTATAATGGTGAACCAGAGAATAATCAGTGTCTTAACACAAGAGGTAACCATGTAGGATATGGTACAATGACAACTCAATCAATGTCTACAACATACTATTATGGAACGAGTTATACCTATGACAAAACAAACGATGTATTTTCTCTTGATGGAACAAAAACTACTGGAGCTATTCAAACTGGACAATATACTTGCCGTCAAACAACAAGTACAGGAACATGTTCAACCCTATATTTTGTAGACACATTAAGCAGTGGTACAACATACTATGTTTTGTCGTTAAATAGCAATTCAAGTTACATGCAATTTGGAACGTTACAATTTAATCAAAATTATAATTCATTGTCCTATGTGGGGTATATGTATAGTACTGCTTATCCAATGGTGGAACAGTCACAAGAACATGATATTAACAACGCTAGTATGGCAGTTAATACAAGTTACTATTATTCAGATACAATAGATTATGGTAATCTAAATGCAGGTAACTATACATTAACCAATCCGGTATTAATCTCAACATTATCAGATTATAGTACATTAGTTGGTAAGTATGTATTAGGTACGAGTGGTACATACGCTACACAAGCTAGATATGTAACAGCAGTAAATGGAACAACAATCAATTATAAAAATCTAACAGGAGGAGATTTGAATGTAACAATGCAAATAGGTGATAGTTACACCGATAATGGAAATGGGACATATACAATAAATAGTTCAACAGAAGTTACGTATGCAGACTGGTATAATGGCGGTTATTATACTTACAAAAACAAGTATGTATGCGATGGATCAAGTGTGACATGTACTAATTTAAGACATATTTCAGATGCTACTTATCGACAGTCTTATTTTTATTGGGGAGTAGAGCATACTTATAAATATAGTGAGACTGTAAATTATAGTGGTGGAACATATACATTAACAGGAGATATAAAAGAAATATGGGATTTACCATTAACAACAGATCAAACAATAATTTCAACACATCATTATACATGTTTAAACACAGGAACAACTTGCACAACTGTAAATTATATAGGTTATTATTCGTCTATGTTATATTATATTAATTTAGATGGAGGATTAGATGCATCAACAGCACTAGCAAATATGCTAAATGCAAATAATGTTAATCAAATGAATTCAACAATCAAAACAGGAATAGATGCTTGGTATAAAAGGTATATGACAGGATATGCAAGTCAGTTAGAAGATACAATTTTCTGTAATGATAGAAGTATAAATGAGATTGGAGGATGGAATCCAAGCGGAGGAAGTATAACAAACATTTTAGAATTTAAAAATCATAATTTATCAAATAGTGATTTAACTTGCGCAAATACAACCGATAAGTTTAGCACAAACAATAATATGGCGCGATTAATATATCCAGTAGGATTATTGACAAATCCCGAAGCATATTTAATAAAAAATAGTAATATAATAGGTGTATCAACAGGGCAAAGTTACTGGTTACTTTCTCCTTATAGAGCTTATGTAACTGCTTATGGTACTGAAATCAATTCCTCACCTACATCCGCTTATATGGGAGCTAATTTGGGCGTTCGCCCAGCAATTTCTCTAAAACCAGGAACAGAATATGCATCTGGTACTGGTAGTATGGCTGATCCTTATGTTGTTGAATAATAAAAGAACAATTATTAAAGTGGTAAAGTAAAAGTAGACAGATAAAAAAAGAACTGTCTACTTTTTCTATGTTAAAATTTAATAAAGGAGATGTGTGTATATGAGAGAAA
>CADBCT010000020.1:16112-31442 GCA_902793315.1 uncultured Erysipelotrichaceae bacterium | reverse complement strand
ATCTTCTTTAGTAAGTGTAAAAGGTAATATAACATCTGGAGTAATACCATTTTCTACTTTTGAATTTAAAGATAAAATACTTCTACACCAGTGACATCTCGCATTAGCTGATTCTTTTGTATTTATTACTACTTCTGCTCCACAACCATCACATTTTAATGTAATAGTATTATTAGCATTTTCACTAATATCACTAGTTCCACTACTACGTCTATCATGTGTAAGATCCTTAGACTCTATTTCAAGTCCTTCTACACTTTCTGGTTCAAATTCAGTATGACAGTAATTACAAACTAATTTTTTCTTTTCAATATTATATGTGATATCACTAACTCCACAATTAGGACATCTAACATTAGTATTATTTTGTTCTTTCATAGTATCATCCTTTATTCTATTATATCTTACAAATAAAAAAATAGACAGTTTAACTATCTTCTATTATAATACTTATTTAATTATGTTAAAATAATACTATAAAGGAGTTATATATGAAGATAATATCATGGAATGTTGCAGGACTTAGAGCTTGTTTAAATAAAGGATTAGATAGATTTTTTGAATCAGAAAAAGCTGATATTTATTGTTTTCAAGAAACAAAAGTATTAGAAGATCAAAACCCATTTCATCCTCTTGGTTATAATGAATATTTATTTCCTGCTGAAAGAAAAGGTTACTCTGGAGTAATGATTTATTCTAAGCCAAATCCTATTGATGTTAAATATGGAATAGATGATTCAGAATATGATTCTGAAGGAAGAACTATTACATTAGAATTTGATGATTTCTACTTAGTAAACTGCTATGTACCTAATGCTAAAAGAGATTTAGAAAGAATGGATTCTAGAATGAGATTTGAAGATCTGATAAGAAATTATTTATTAGACTTAGCAAATAAAAAGAATGTTATTTACTGTGGGGATTTAAATGTAGCTCATGAAGAAATAGATATTAAAAATCCTAATACTAATCATTTTTCTGCTGGATTTACTGATCAAGAAAGAAGTAAAATGACTGAGCTATTAAATAGTGGTTTTATTGATACTTATAGATATTATAATCCTAACGAAATTAAATATACTTGGTGGAGTTATATGTTCCAATCTCGAAGTAAAAATATTGGTTGGAGAATAGATTATTTTATTGTTAATAAAGATTTTATAAAGAATGTTAAAAATGTGACTATTTACAGTGATATTTTAGGTAGTGATCACTGCCCTATTGGAATAGAAATAGAATAATGCTATAATATAATCGGTGAGAATATGAATGATTTTAATACTAAATTGAAAGAACAAATTAAAAAATATTCTAACAAGCAATATTTAGATAAGTATATTCAAGAAGAATATCTAACTGAAGATGGTGAAGCTGATATATTTATAAAATTAACTAATAAGAATCAATTATTCGATGAAAGAACATTTGGTAATCAATTAGACTTAGATAGTAATATATATGAATTTGTAGAAGAGAAGTCTTCTATGTTAGATAGTAGTGTTCAAATTAGGCTAAATATTGTAGGATTACATTTAACTAAAGAGGAACAAAATCAAGTAAGAGATATTATTAAAGAACATTATGCTATTGAATTATATAAGATTCAAAAAGAATATAATAAGTATCGTAATGAAATATTTAAATTAGTATTAATAGGAATCTTTTCTTTAATATTTTATGGGTTCTTAGATCTTAATACTACTTTAACTTTCTTTATGGAAGTTATGTGTTTTATCTTCTCTTTTGCTCTATGGCAAGCTTTTGAAAATATAATATATGATTTTAGAGATGTTAAAGAAACTAGGAAAGATATTACTCAAAATTTATTAATGAATGTTACTTTTGATGAAAAAGAAAAAGATATCAATGATTGATATCTTTTATTTTCTCTTACTAGATTTCTTTTCTTCTACATTTATAAGTTTAAATAGTCCAGCAGCTAAAGCTCCTCCTAATAATGGTGCAAGTATAAATACCCATACTTGTTTTAATGCTCTACCACCAGCGAAGATTGCTGGAGCTAAGCTTCTAGCAGGGTTAACTGATGTGCCAGTTAATTTAATTCCTAATAAATGTACAAAAGTTAGAGTTAAACCAATAACAATACCAGCAACACTAGATTTTTTATCATCACTAGTTACACCTAAAATAGTATAAACAAATACACAAGTTAATACTACTTCAGTAACTACTGCTCCAAACACATTAATATTAGTAGCAGATAAAGCTCCATACCCATTAGTACCTAAAGCAACTGTTCCTAAATTAGTAGCGCTTAAAATGAAATAAAGAATTGCAGTTCCTGCTAAAGCTCCTAGTACTTGAGCTACAACATACCAAATAAAATCTTTATCAGATAATTTTTTAGAAAGCCACATTGCAAAAGATACTGCAGGATTTACATGGCATCCAGAAACATCACCAATTACATATGCCATTGCTACAATTGCTAAACCAAATGCTAATGCTGTTGCAATTAAATTACCTTCTGATACTACAGCTATTCCTGTTCCAAATAATACTAATACTAGTGTTCCAATAAATTCAGCACAATACTTTTTCAAAGCCCATTCTCCTTTCTGATTTTATTTTAATTCTATTTAAATTATATGTCAATTAACTAATAATTATTATGTTATAATTAATGAGAGGGATATTTATGAATTTATTAAGTAATTGTACAATCTGTCCTAGAAAGTGTGGAGTTAATAGATATAAAGAAAAAGGTTATTGTAAAGCTACTAATAAAATTAAATTAGCCTATTATAGTCTTCATAAATGGGAAGAACCTGTTATATCAGGTAAGAAAGGTAGCGGAACTATTTTCTTTTCTTATTGTAATTTAAAATGCTTATACTGTCAGAATAAAAAAATATCTTTAGATGGATATGGTAAAGAAATATCTAATAAGAGATTAGGAGAAATAATTTTAGAATTACAAAGTAAGGGTGCTAATAATATTAATTTAGTTACTCCTACACATTATGCTCCTCAAATAAGAAAAGTATTGATAAATGTTAAAGATAAATTAAATATACCTGTAGTTTATAATACTAGTAGTTATGAAAATGTAGGTACTTTAATGATGATGAAAGGACTAGTAGATATATACTTAGCTGATTTACGTTACTATGATGATTCTTTAGCTCTTAAATACTCTAATTGTAAGAATTATTTTGAAACAGCTACTATGGCTATTGATGAAATGTATAGACAAGTCGGTAAATTTAAAATAGAAAATAATCTTATGAAGAAAGGATTAATAGTAAGAGTATTAATATTACCTGGTCATAAGAGTGATGCTAAAGAAATAATTAATTATTTATATAAAACTTATGGTGATGATATTTTTATAAGTATTATGAATCAATATACTCCTCCTAGTAGTTGTAAGTATGATAATTTATTAAATAAGCTATCAGAAAATGACTATGAAGAAGTTGTTAACTTTGCTTTAACTATTGGAGTTAATAATGCATTTATTCAAGAAGGGGATACTGCTAAAGAGAGTTTTATTCCTAAATTTGATAAATCAATTGTTTAGTTTTGATTTTTGTGTTATTATTATTTTAGGAGGTTTATTATGGGAAAGTTAAAATATCTAGTAATTCTATTTGCTGCAGTGCTTTTATTACCAATGACTGTTTTTGCTGTAGATGAAGAAGTAGTTGCTGAAAATCCAGAGGCTACTGAAACTACTGGAACTGAGGATTCTAAAGAAGTAAATTTATATTTCTTTAGAGGTGAAGGATGCCCTCACTGTGAAGAAGCAGAACAATGGTTCCAAAGCATTGAAGAAGAATATGGAAGTTACTTCAAAGTAGTTGATTATGAAACTTGGTACAATGAAGATAATGCTGCTTTAATGCAAAAAGTAGCTGAGGCTAGAGGTGAAACTGCTGAAGGTGTTCCATATATAATCATTGGAGATAAATCTTGGAGTGGTTTTACAGAAAGTTATGAACAAGAAATTCTTGATCAAATTACATCTGTATATGCTCAAGATGTTTCTGAAAGATATGATATTATGAAATATCTTGATGGATCTGCTCCAAAAAAAGATGCAAAAGATGCAGACAAGGGTGCTAACGATGCTTTAGTATTAATTCTTATCATCTTAATTGCTGGTGGAATTGGATTCGGTGTTAATAGAGCTAGAAATACAGTAAAATAAAAAGACCTATGGTCTTTTTTTTATTCTATAATTAATTCTTGTCCTACAGATATTAAATTACTAGTTAGATTGTTTATTGTTTTTAATTCTTCTACATTAATATTATTCTTACGAGCTATACTCCATAGAGTATCACCTGCTTTTACTATATAAATATTTTTATTAGTCTTAGGTACTAGTAATTCTTGATTAATTTGTAGAGTTAAATCAGTTAAACTATTAATCTTAATTAATTCATTTAATGGAATATTATATTCTTTAGAGATAGCCCATAAACTATCTCCTTTTTTTACAATATAAGTATCATATTCATTATCATCAGTATTACTAAGTTTTAATACTTGACCTATACTTAGAATATCATCATTTAAATTATTAATTCTTTTTAATTCCTCAATACTTATATTAAATCTTTTAGATAATGAGTATAAAGTATCACCCTTCTCTACTATATATTCTTCTTTAGCTTCTTCTGTATTATCATAGCCTAGGTACTGAGAAATAGCTTCTACTACACCTTCAGCATATTCAAGTAAATTGTTTTTTAATTTATAAGCATCATTTTTATTATCAATAAAACCATATTCTATTAAGATAGGTTCAGTATTACCTGTTTCTCTTAAAATATAATAATAATCTTTATTAGGATTCTCAGGTAGTCTCCTTTGATATACTTTTCTTTTTAATTGACCCTTCTCACCTATCTTATCAAGTACTAAAGTAGCCAATTCATCATTATCTCTTAATGAATAAACCACTTCCGCTCCTTCCCCTCCTCCAGCATTTATATGATTAGCAATCAAAATAGGTTTAGTACTATTACTAGATAGACTCATTACTCTTCTAATCCTATCTTCTTTAGGAAGATAAGTATCTTCTTCTCTAGTCATTACTACTGGTATACCTATTTCTTTCAAACGATTATAAATGTATTTAGATATTTCTAAAGTCAAATTCTTTTCTAACATTCCATTACCAACAGCACCACTATCTATTCCACCATGTCCAGCATCTACAATAACTAAACGATTATTCATAATTTCACCTCTATTATAGAGTATGAATAATTAAATAATAAGACACAAAAAAAGAGATTACTCTCTTTTTATGAATTCTTCATTATTACATCTTGAATGCAATCACTTATTTCCTCACAACTATCTATTGTTTCTTCAAAACACTTATATATATTTACCCATTTAATTAATTCAATTGGATCTTTTTCTTCTTTATATAAATTAGAAATAATTCTTTCATATACTCTATCCCCTTGTTCTTCTAATTTATTTACTACTATTACTTTTTCTTTAATTAATTCTGGATGTTTTAAATCACTTAGTTTTTCAAATATACCTTTTACAGCAGTAGATGCTTTTACTAAGATATCTATTATTTCTAAAGTATCTTTCTTTATATGTTTAATATTTAATATTTTAAAGTCAATTGCGATTTCATCTATACCATCTTCTATATCATCTAATTTATTTACTATAACTGCAATATCTTCTCTTTCTATTGGTGGTAAAAAGTCTTTTATTAAATACTCTCTCATTTTATGTACTACTTTATCTGATGAATGCTCTAACTTATGTATTTCTTCAATACTTCTATCTAAGTTTTCTACATTATAATCATTCATTAATTCTTTTAGTTTATTAGATGATTCTTCTATATATTCAGTTATTTTTATAAATTCTTCAAAATAATTATACTTTTCTTTTTTCTTCATATTAATCTCCTCTTATTAAATAATATTTATTATTACTCTAGTTAATATATATCCTAATAATCCACAGAATGGAAATGTTAAGAACCAAGTTATTACTATATTTTTTGCTATGTTCCAATTTACATTAGATAATCTTCTAGATGCTCCTACACCCATTACTGCACAATTCTTAGTATGATTAGAACTTACTGGTATACCAAGTAAAGATGATCCAAATAAACAGATTGAACTAGCTATATCTGCTGAAGTTCCTTGATAACTTTCTACTTTAGTAACTTTAGTACCCATTATTTTTATTATTCTCATACCACCTATTAATGTTCCTAAAGATATAATAATTGAGGTATAAATCATTAACCATATTGGTATAGAAAAATTAGTACTACCTGGTATCATTCCATTAGATAGAACTACTCCAAGTAACATAAATGACATAAACTTTTGTCCATCCTGAGCACCATTCATAAAACAGGTAGTTAATGCTCCTATTATTTGACTAAATTTAAAGAATTTATTTGTTTTTCTTCTATCCATTTCTTTACAAATTAATTCTATTATTTTGGTTATTATATAACCTAATATAAATGCTAGTAAATTTACTATTATTAATCCATATAATACTTTCTTCCATTCATTAAAGTTTATTGCTGAAAGATTCCCCATTAATGCAATAGCAGCACCTGATATTCCTGCGATTAATGCATGTGATTGACTAGATGGTATACCAAACTTCCAAGCTATAAAACACCAAATACTTATTCCTACTAAAGCACAACATAATGTAACTAAACTAATAGAAGGATCTCCGCCAAAATTAACTAAGTTATAGACTGATTTAGCTACATTAGAACTAATATAAGTCATTAATATTAATCCCAATGTATTACTAATTAAAGCTAGTATTATACCTAATTTAGGTCTTAAACTTCTAGTAGATATACAAGTAGCAATAGCATTAGGTACATCAGAACAACCATTTATAAACATAACAATTGATATTAATATAGTAGTTATTAACAAACTGTTATTACTTATTAAGTTATTTAAAAATGATAAAAATGACATTTCCATATAAATCTTCCTTACTATATCTAATAATTATTATATCATGAATAACAAAAAAGACCTACTGGTCTTTTTATCTATTCTACATTGGTTCAATATCTATGTATTTAATTAATTTATTTATAGTCTTTAATTTTCTTTTTATTTTATCATGAATTGCAATAAAGTCTTTTATAGTAATATCATCATCAATATCTATTTGTAAAAAAACACTATAATAATATGACATCTTAATAATCTTTATCTTTGTAACACGAACTCCTTTGTATTTTTTTAAAGCATTTATTATTTCTTCTTTTAATTCATCATTTTTTTCATCATTAATAAGAATTCCATTTACATTAGACGCAATCATTTTAATTGAAGTATAAAACACATATATTGCCATACCTATACTACCTATTTTATCAATATTAATATATGCTGGTAGGTACTTTTCAAAATATGATATTAATAAAATTACTATTACGACACAAGTAGATATAAAATCTGCTTTTGATTCTTTATAAGATTCAATTAATAATTCATTTTTAGTCTTATTTCCACATCTCAATAACAATATAATTACAATTGATTTTAAGACTAAAATAAATAATAAAATTAGTAGTATTTTTATATTAGGAACAAAATGATTCTCTATAGCAAATACTTGATAAATAATAAAAACTCCAATTAGAAATAATAATAATCCTGTAAGAATATTTGATAAATAATAAACTTGTCCATATCCAAATGGATATGTTTTATTAGCTCTTCTTTTTCCAATTCTATTAGCTACTAAACTAACAATATCTGTAAAGAAATCAATAAATGATTGAATAGAATCCGCAATTAATGTAGAAAATGAAAAAGCAATTCCTGTAACTAATTTTATTGCGGCAACTATAAAATTTAAAAAAGCTGTTATTATTAATACTTTACTTTCTCTCATAAATTCATCCACTTTCGGTATAGTTGTTTACATTTTAATTATAACATATTAATATAATTTTTTTATATAAAAAGAAGTCTTTTGACTTCTTTATTCTTCTCTTAGTACTGCTTTACATTGATTACTAAGTGTTTTCATAATATTATTCATCTTAGTATTAATCTCTTCTGATGTCATAGTACCATCTTCATTACCTATTTTTACTCTCAAAGTAATAGATTTCTTACCTTCTGGCACTTGATTACCACGATATTCTTCTATAAATTCTATTTCTTTTACTTTAGATTTAATTACTTTAGTAATATCTTCCCATTTAACATCTTCATCTACAAGAATAGATAAGTCTTTTTCTACTAATGGGAATTGTGGTAGATGTTTAAATTCATTGGTACGAGAATCTAATGGTACTAATTTATCAAAGTTAATTTCAAACATAGCTACATTAGTTCTCTTTATCTTAGATTCAGACATTGTATAAACAGATACTAAACCTAGTTGTCCTATTTCTTCACTACCTAATTTAATATTTAAGTAAACATTAACATCTGCCCAACTTGGTTTTTCTTCATGAACAAAGTAAATATCTTCCATATGGTTATAACTAGCCATAGATTCAATTACACCTTTTGCTTCATAGAAAACTTCTTTTGCATTTTTACCTACCACACAACCTGTTAATAGCTTTTTATGAACTGGAAGAGTCTCTTCTTCTATTGATTCATGATATTCTCCTTTTTCAAATACTTGAGCCATTTCAAACATTTTAAAACTATCATAATATCTTAAGTTCTTTGATACTACTTCTAACATTCCTGGAATTAGTGATCCTCTAAGAATAGCTAATTCTGGTGCTGGTGGAGTAGCTAATTTAACTAGTTTACTTTCATCAATCTTAGCTGCTTTTATATATTTTTCATCTACCCATGGATAAGTAAATATTTCATTAAATCCACAGCGGAATGCTAAAAACTCTCTTAATCTTCTTTCTAGGCTTGCTTTTAGCTGAATAACAGCATGTTCAAAATTAACTGGTAATGGTTTTGCTTCAAAACTTTCAAAGCTTAATATTCTAGCAATATCACCCATTACGTCATCTTTAATAGATACATCTCCTGTAGATCTCCATACTGGAGCTGTTACATGATATACGCCCTTTTCATATTTAACATCATAACCTAAGGAAGTTAAGACTTTTTCAATTACTTTTCTATCTAATACTTTTCCTAAACGTACATCTAAGAATTCTTGTTCTACATCAATTACTGCTCTTTCAGTCTTAATTGAATATACATCAGCAAATGATACTATCTTACATTCTGGGAAGATATCCTTAAATAACTTTAACCCACAAGCTAAACCATCATTAATTCTTTCTGTATCAATTGCTTTTTCATAACGAATAGATGAATCAGTTTTTTCATCAAATCTCTTATCAGTTTTTCTAATATCACTAGCAGTAAAGTTAGCTATTTCAAAGACTACTCCAGTAGTATCTTCTAGAATAGAATCTTTTTTACCACCTTTAATACCAGCTAATCCTAATGGACTTTTAGCATCAGCAATTACTAAAT
The DNA here is from genome assembly GCA_902793315.1 of uncultured Erysipelotrichaceae bacterium. Taxonomy (GTDB): domain Bacteria; phylum Bacillota_I; class Bacilli_A; order RF39; family UBA660; genus UBA3789. The sequence continues at coordinate 21,972 of CADBCT010000020.1, read as the reverse complement.
CACTTTCTGTAAGATCTAGGTCTTTATCATCTAATAATAATAGTTTTTCATCTTTCTTAGCGTTTCTAACTATTATTTTATTTCCTTCAACATGAGTTCTATCGAAAGCATGAGATGGCTGACCTACTCCTAACATAATATAGTTTGTAATATCAACAATAGCATTAATTGGTCTCATACCACCATTAATAATTAATGCTTGCATCCATAGAGGTGATTTTCTAGTATCTAGTCCTTCTATTTCTGTAGCTGTATATCTATTACATTTTTTAGGTTCTTTTACTTCTACTTTATATTTTGGTAATTTACTATCTAATTCTAATTTAGGTAATTCTTTTAATTTTAAATCATAAATAGCAGCTAATTCTCTAGCAACACCATAGTGTCCCCATAAATCAGGTCTATTTGTAAGTGACTTATTATCAATTTCTAAAATAGTATCATCCATATAAACTACATCAGCTATTTCATCTCCTGGCTTACATTTAATACCAGATAAATCTACTATTTCTCTTTCTGTTTTTGGTGGAAAGAATTGTTCTAAATAAACTTCTGTTGCTCCACAAATCATTCCATAAGATGATTCTCCGCGCATCTTAGTTTCTTTAATCTTAACTAATTCATCTTCTCCATGCCAATATACTTCTGCTCCTGGTTTAGAGACTACTACTAATTCATCTTTATAAAGATTTTCTCCTCCACAAACAATTTGTACAGGTGTTTCATCTCCAATATCAGTAATACAAATCTTTAGGGAATCAGCATTTGGATGATCTTTTACTTCTAATATCTTACCTACTACGATATCATGAAATTTATCTTTTGTGTTTTCTACTGATTCTACTTCTACTGTTCTTAAAGTTAAATCATAAGCTATTTGTCTAGCTGTTAGATCTTTTGGTAAATCTACATATCTTTTTACCCAATTTAATGATATTTTCATAATAATCTCCCTCCTACTTGAATTGTTTTAAGAAACGTAAATCTCCACTATGGAATAATCTTACATCGTCTACTCCATAACGCATCATTACTAATCTATCTAGTCCAATATTAATATAGAATCCTGTCCATTCTGCTGGATCTAAATTAGCAGCTCGTAATACATTTGGATGAATTACACCACCAGGCATAACTTCTATCCAACCATTATGATTACATACTCTACATCCTTTTCCTCCGCAAACTAAACATTCCATATCAATTTCATATCCTGGTTCTGTGAATGGGAAGAATCCTTCTCTCATTCTTACATTTATCTTTCTTCCGAATACTTTTTCTAAAATAGTTTGAATCATTACCATTCCTGATGAAAATGAAATATCTTTATCAACTATTAAAGCTTCATATTGGAAGAATGCTCTTTCATGACGAGCATCAGTTGTTTCATTACGATAAACTCTTCCTGGATAAATAAACCTAGCAGGAGCTCCATCTTTTAATAATTTTCTTACTGATCCACCAGTTAAGTGTGGTCTTAAACATAATCTCTCTGTACCTTCTTTATCTTCTGTACCTTCTAACCAGAACGTATCCATTGATTGACGAGCTGGATGATCTTTAGCAAAGTTCAAATTGTCAAAAGCAAATTGTTCACTACTAATATCATCTTCATTATATACTTCAAAACCTAAAGATAAAAAAGCATCGTTTAAGTCATAACACATTTGTGTAATTGGATGAAGAGCTCCTTCTCCTACTTGTTTACCTGGTAAAGTCAAATCTAACGGTTCATCTAATACACTTTTATTAGAGATGATTTCTCCTTCTTTTTCTTCTAATTTCTTAGTAAATTCTTCTCTAATTTCAGTAGCCTTCATACCTATTTCTTTTTTCTCTTCAGCAGATAAACTACTCATACCTTTTAAGACTTTAGTTAATTCACTATTTTTACCCATTAAGTCTTTACGCACTTCTTGTACTTCTTCTACTGTCTTTGCTTTTTCAATTTTTTCTAGACCTTGTTTAAGTATTTTTTCTAAATTCTCTTTCATATTATCTTCCTTTCTATTTTATATGTTGATAAAAAAAGAGAAATCCATCCTGCAAAGGACGAATTTCTCGTGGTACCACCTTTATTCATAGTATTTCTACTACCTCTATCGATTAACGCTCGACCACGTTTTGACTCCATTATTGAAATTCATTAATTTACCTTTTCTTAGTGGCTCTCAGTCGCTGACCACTATTTCCTGTAAGAGATTTAAATTAACTACTTGGATAACTTCTTCATCAACAAACTACTAAAGATTATAGTACTTTTTTCTTGTATTGTCAAACAGTTTTTAGAAGCTGTGACCTCCTCCGCCACCGGAGAAGCCACCTCCGCCTCCTCCGCCACCGCCGGAGAAGCCGCCGCCTCCACCACCACTGGAGAAGCCACTATCATCACTTATTGGTGAATAAACACTATGTTGTCCTGTTCTTCTTATATTTACTGATGCGATTGTAACTGATTTACCTAGTTTTTCAATCTTCTTACTCTTTGATGATCTTTTAATTCTCATACTAGAAGCTACAAAGAAAAATGTTACCAAGAAACCCGCAACTAATGATAGAACAATATTACTAGCATAACGCATTGGTTCTGCTATCTTTCCACCATCTAATACTGCTTTTATTTCTCTAAAAGCCTCTGCTGCACAATCATAATACTTTTCATTTTTAGCATATGTATAAATATTATCTGTAATTATATCTGCTTTATCTCTAGTTATAACTTTATAATTATTACCTGCAGAACAGATATAAATATATCTACGAGCCATATCTATTATTAACATTGTTCCACTTTCATTACCAAAGTGATCATAATAATAGTTATGAGCAAAATTCGAAGTTGATGTATCATTTTTATCTATTGTTTTGAATATTATATGACCATACTCTGTTAATGGAGACATAATATCAATTAATTTAGCCTCTTCTTCTGCAGTCAATAAATCTGCATCATCTTCTAGAATTACTCCTTCGATAGTAGATGAATTAATTACTTCTTTTTCATATTTCTTTATATTATTATACTCACATACACTATCAAAAGCTTTCTTTGCACCTTCCAAAAACTCTGCTTTTCTAAGTAATTCTATACTATTATAAAAAATACTATCTCTTTGTACATCACTAATTGTAATATTACCAAATCCTTGAACAGTAATATTATTATGCCAGTCATCATTTCGTCCTGTGCTATCTGCTCCATTATAAATATTTATAACAATGATTACACCACTTTTAGTAGCAAATACTTTTTGATATTCTTCAGTAGCTACTAAGTCAATACTTCTTTCACCAGCACTTCTTCTGGTTAATAACATTACATTACCTTTTTCAAATAATGGTCTCATATTGTTTTTCAAATCATCAACTTGTTCATTAGTAAATACCCCTGCTGTATCATTTATTAAGAGTTCATTACCACTAATTGCTTTTTCCCTATACTCTTCAGCATTTACTATAACTGGAAATAATAAAGTGACTATTAATATCAAAAGTATATTTATTTTTTTACTCACTTTCATCACCTCCACGTTTTTCTAACTGAGGTAATTTAGTTGAAACTAAGTCATTATGTTTTTTTATAATATTATAAAAATTAAATAAAACTAATCCTAACGAAGCAATTGCTGCTTCATAGTAGAAAATATCATCTACTGGATTCATAGCTAATATTAAGACTGGAATAAGCATAGCTAAAAAAGCTATTGCAATACCTAGTATTGAAAAAGCTTTTTCTGCTTTTTCTACTTCTTTAACAGATTTTAATCCCAAGTCATCGTCATGCTTCTCACGATTAGATAATTCATAAGCTTGAATAAAACAAATACCTAAACCAACAAGTGCGAATACAATAGCTGCGAAGCATACTTCATGAGGTGTTAATACTAAGAAGCTATTTGCAAACAAGAAGATAATTACTGAAAGAATCAATGAACCAATAACATACTTAGTATATGATACTGGTAATTCAGTAACTAATTCTCCTGTCTGACCATTTACTATAGCATAATTAACTTTTTTTTCGTTCTTACTACGAATAGCTAAGAAATATAATGGGAACATTGCAATTTCTTGCTCCTCTTGTTCAAAATTAACATGAGCTCCTTTACAGTTATATTTAATAGCTTCTCTAGTACTCGTTATTACCCTGGAATAATCTATATGAGCCTCATTCTTTGCTGTATCTAAATAAACATCTCCACTTACATCTTTAGCATCAGCATAATAGCCTAACATATAATTAGGACTAAATGGAATCTTTTCTTCTTCATTAAATGGTATAGCTTCACTATATCGATCATAGAATTTAGATGATAAATCATAGGAAAACCCTTCATATTTAGCATCTACATCAAATTGTAATTCATAGTCATCATAATACTGATAATCACCTGAACGATGAGAATACTTAGTTCCTTTTTCTTTATCTATACCTTTATAACCTAATTTATAAATACAATATGGTATATAAATACCTCTAAATTTATCTACTACTAAATCAGATTTCATATAATTTGGTATAAATAGAGATCTATTTACTTTATTTTTAAAAGTCTTAATACACTCTTCCTTCGTCTTAGAAAAAGGAATTATATAACCTGGATTAGTTTGAATTGTCATCTTAGATTCAATCATAGCTTGAGATCCACAATAGCTACAGAAAGTAACAGCCGTTTCATCAAAAGCCATTAAATTAGCTCCACATTGTGAACAACTATATACTTTTCCTTTTAACTCTGTTGTTTCTTTTGATTTTTTAGTAGGAGCTATCTGTTGATTTGCTTGAAATTCACTCCCACAATGCTCACATCTAACAAGATTATCAGAAGCGTTATACTTTAATTCTCCACCACAATTTGGGCATTTAATCATTTTATCCCTCCTAAGAGTCAGTTAATGTTACTTTAACAGTTTTTGTTTTTCCTTTTCTTATTAAGGTTACTTCAATAGTATCACCTGATTGATACTGATATAACTCATATCTTAGATATGCAACATCTTTGATTTTTCTATTATTAATCTTAGTAATTACATCTCCCTTTAAAATTCCCGCTTTATCTGCTCCGGTTCCTTTTGTTACATTTGTAACAATAACACCTTCTTTAATATTATCCGATAAAGAAATACCATTAGTTTGAAGATTACTATCAGTTACTTCTTCCATTCTGATACCCAATAATGGCCATTTAATTTTAATTCCTTTTTCAAGTGAATCAACATGACTCATAGCATATTCTATAGGAATAGCAAATCCCATTCCTTCAATTTTATCATCAACTAATTTTAAGGAACAAATTCCTACTACTTCACCATTAATATTTAATAGTGGTCCACCACTATTACCTGGATTTAGAGGTGCATCTATTTGTAAAACTCTCATAACCCAGTCATTATTAACACTATTAGAAGCTGAAGTTGAAACCATTCGATCTTTTCCAGATAAAATTCCTGATGTTACACTGCCATGGTAATTAATTCCTAAAGGAGATCCTACTGTGAATACTGTATCTCCTAAATGCATTTTTTCACTACTACCAATAGTAGCAACCATTGATACATATTTCTTATCTATTTGCAATACTGCTAAATCTAAGTAAGCATCTTTTCCTAATACTTTAGCTGATATTTCTTCATTTGAAGCCATAAGTAATCTAATATCTTTTGCTGCTCCTAATACATGCTCATTAGTAAGTACATAACCATATTTATCATCTACTTTATAAATAAAGCCTGTTCCAGTATTAGTTATTTCTCCTGATTCATATTCTTCAACAGCAACTACAGCATTATAAATTTTATCTACTGATTTTGCTAATGAATTCTTTTCATAAACCTGTGTTTCATCCTTAACAATACTATA
>CADBCT010000020.1:0-16107 GCA_902793315.1 uncultured Erysipelotrichaceae bacterium | reverse complement strand
AATAAAAGCAACATAAATAAGCCTCCTAGTAAAAAGGAAACTATAATCAAACAGACTTGAACGATGACTCTTATTCTAATATTACTTTTCTTCATCTAAGTCCTGACTCCTTTCAATATCTGCTAAATCACGCCAATTAATTGGGAATCCCATTTTATCTAAAACAACATTAATCTTAATTGTATTAAGATTATAGCTTAATGTTTCAATAACATGATCAAACTCAAGAGTCATATTTTTAAACTCTTCTTGATCTAATAATTGTTTTAAAATAATTACTAAAGCAAACAAATCATTCTTACCATTAACATACTCATCATCTACTTTTTTAATCTTTAATATACTATGAAAAACAGTATCATCAATAGCTTTTTGAGTTTTATTTTCATATAAAATATCTTCATGAGCACATAAATTACGATAATTAGCTAATATTGGTAAATACACCATTAAAACATCAGAATCAACGCCATAAATATTAGCTATATCTTTCTGATCTTCTGGTTTTAATATTGAATACATTTCACTAACTATACCAAATGATAATACTTTTACTAAAATCCATAATGGTATATATCCATAATTAGAAACATAATGTTGAGTAGCTGAATGCTGTGACCCATTAACTCTAATTTGTCTTTTCATCTTTCTCAACAAATCATTTACTTGAGCTTGTTTTTCTGGATTTTTAGTAAAGTTTTTTTCCTTTAAATATTCTCTTTCTTTATAACCATACTTCTTAGATAATTGATATGAAATAATTGACTTTAAATTATTTTCTATTACTAATAAGTATTTAAATAAGACATTACGAAAAGAACGATCAAATAAGAACAAACTATACATTTCTTCAAAAGTTGTTCCTTCTTTAAATGTTCTATTTTCTTCTGACTTTAAGAATAGATGTCGATATCCATTTAAAAAGAAATAATTTTCTCTTAATAAGACTTGTTTAGCATACTTTTCATCCCTAATAATCATCCCTTTATGCTTAAAGATATCTACTTGTTCGTCTAAGTTTTTAAAGCTCTTTTCTATCATAGTCTCACCTATTATAAATTATATCATAATATTCATAATAAAAATATGATTTTTTAATTTATTAGTTATTTCTTTTTTTATGTGTTATAATAACAATAATTATTAATTTGGGGGGATATTATGCCAGCAACTATAACTCATGCATTTTTTGCAAATGACGTTTATGATATATTGCCAGAAGATATTAGTGAAAAGCTTGATTTAGATAGATTAAAAATGTATGGTCAAAGTACAGATAGTTTTAGATTTTATAATTTATTTTCACTTCTTCCCGGTAAAGAAATCAGAAAATTTCAAGGTTATTTTCATGAGAATAATTCTCAAGATTTCTTTATTACATTACTTAAATATATCAAATATAATAATATTAATGATATTGATACTTATACATATTTAGTAGGATGTATTTGTCATTATGCTTTAGATACTACTCTACATCCATATGTTATTTATAAAACAGGTAAATTTGATAAGAAAAAGCCTAGTACATTTAAATATAATAATATTCATGCATTTATGGAAGCTTATATTGATAATGATATGGTTAGAAGAAGAATGAAATGTAATCCTTATAGCTTTAATTTTATTGATTATTGTTTTGATACTAAGCCTTTTTCTAATGATTTAACTAAGACTATTAATTATACTTATTATCATGTCTTCAAAAGACGTGGTATGAGTAAAATATATTATAAATCGTTAATTCAAATGAAATGGGCTCTTAGATTATTTAGAAAAGATCGTTTTGGAATAAAAAAATTTATTTATAAATTAGTAGATACATTTACTCCTAGAAATATGTTTAGATTTGAAGCTATTAGTTATCATTATCCTTTAAAAGATAATCATAATTACTTAAACAATAATCATGAATTGTGGAGACATCCATGTATCTATAATAAAACTAGTGATGAATCATTTATTGATTTGTATTTAAAAGCTATTCAATTCGCTAAAGAGTTAGTTTATGATAGTTTTAGTTATTTAAATGATGAAGAAATTAATTTAAAAAAAGTCTTTACTAATAAGAGTTATATTACTGGATTAGATTGTAATGATAAGAGAGAATTAAAATATTTTGAATTTTAATTCTTTTTTTTCGTATAAGTATTAACTATTTGAGAATACTATTTCTAGGTGAATAGTATGCATTATAATTATGAAATACGTAGTAATGGATATGAAGAAATATTATATTTATACTTAACTATGAAATATGAATTTTCTAAGGAATTAACTAATTCTAATGATTTAGGTCGTCGTACTAAGAATTTTATTCAGAATAATAATATTCCTTTTAATGGTAATAAAGTCTATTTAATAATAGATGGTATTGTTGTTAAAATATTGGATTTATCTAAAGATAATTTATATCCTAGTAAAAGCTATTTTAGTGATGTTTTTACTATTAATATTATCTTAGAAGATAATTCTATTTGTGAAATTACTTTAAGAGAATATCTTCAAAGTATTTTATTAGATAACTATAATTGTGAAATAGAGGTTTTAAAGGCAATAGCTATTTTATTTACTACTTATGCTTTAAAGATGATGAGAGAAGAGAAAAAGCTTGTTTATAATAAATTTATTACTTATAAAACATTGAATTATTATCAAGATAAACTAATTAATTATAAGCATCTAATTAATAAGCTTAATACTATTATTAACTCTATTGATGGATTATATTTAACTTATCAAAATGAATATATTCTTCCTTTTATTCATTATTCTAATGAGGGAAAAACCAAGACTAATTCCCTTTATCCTTATCTATCTTCTGTTAAGAGTTTATGGGATTTAGCTTCTCCGACTTATCTAGAAATAACTAATATTAGTTATGATGAAATAAATAATAAATTAAAAGTAAATATTAATAGTACTTCTAAAATAGAAATGTATAAAAAAGAAGATTATCTTACTATAAAACTTGGTAATAAAGTATTTAATTTAGAAGAAATAAGACAAGCATTTAATTTGAAGTCATTAGAAATATATATTATTTCATATCCAACTTATTTAAAGTTTATTACTATAGGAAGAGGTAATTCTTATGGATTAAGTATTTATGGTTCCAATGAAATTGCGAAGAATGGTGGTAAATACTATGATATTTTAAAGTATTATTATCCAAAAACTATATTATCTAAAAATATAAAAGAACTTTCATAATGAAAGTTCTATTTTAATTGATTCTTTAAATCATTTAATGCTGCATCAGCATCTTTATTAATTTCAATGGTATTTTCTAAAAACTTGGAATAACCTTCTACTGTAGCAATGAAATCTGTTAATTCATCAAATTCTCTTTTTTTAGCTATTTTATCAACAATTTCAGCTTGCTCCTTCAATACTTTAGAGATTTCTAATATATCATTATATGATAGTTTATCAATCATTTGCTAATACCTCCATTTTTTCATCTACAGGAGCATCATTATTTTTAATTAAAGTAGCTATATTAGAAACTGTCTGTTTATACTCTTCAATACTTTCAATATAATTATGATTATCTAAACTATTCCAACCAGCTTTCATTTTAGCCAGATAATCAAAGATAGTATTAATTGCAGTAACATATTCATTATATTCTGACATAGTAACCTCCTATATTAAAATCATTCCTGAGCCATTTTTTAGATCAGTATCTCTAATATTTTTATTTATATCATAAATTATTCCAGTTTCTTTACTATAAAGATTACTTGTTTCTTTAGGTACATAAGCACCATCAGTTAATTCTACTAAAGCCTCTTCTATTAGTTTTTTAATAGTTCCAACTTTCTTATTAATAGGAATAAATAAATCATATTTAACTTCTATTAAGGGAATTTCTAATTCAATTAATATTTTATTCTTATTCATAATTTACCTCCTATTCATCAGACATTAACTTAGTTAGAGCTGCTTTACCTTTCTTAATAACATAACCAAATCCTGGTTCTACTTCAGCTCTTAGTATTCTAGAATTAGTAGTAACCTTTAAAGTAAATTGATTACTAATACCATTACCTAACCAAATACCTTCAGCTAAATCAGTATTTCCTTTAAACCATGGTTCGAAGTTAATATTTTTAATTGTTTCAATAGTATCAACAACAATAATCTTAATATTACCATCTTTCTTAGCTTCAGAAATTAAATTAGTAAAGTCAGTCTTTTCGGTAATATCAAGTTTACCTAGTAATGAATTAATACCAATAAGTATAACAAATAAATTCTTTTCTTCATTGTGTTCTTCATGGAATTTCTTAAATTCATCAATTAATTCAAGATAATTATCACTACCATATTTTACTTTTTCATTAGTATTAATATTCATCATACTATTTGGATCTATTACTAGACATTCTGAATTATTAATAGTTAATAAATTAGTAACTAAACCATTAATAAATTGTGGTTCAGAACTAATGTCATCACCAGTAATATTATAGATATATTTATCTCTTAAATTAACAGTTGCGACTGCTAAAGTTTCTTTCTCTACACCAACAGGGATAGTATTTATTGAACCTAAATAATCATTAACAAATTCTTTATTAACTACTTCTGGTAGAATAGGTATCTTAGCTGCTTTAAAATCACATATTTCATTTAATTTCGTACTGATAACCTTAATATAATCTGTCATTTTCTCTTCAGCATAAGAATATGCTGTTTGGAATTCATAAATAGCATCTAAAGCAATAAGTCCACGTCCAAATGATTTAGATGGTTCTTTCTTTCTAACACCTGGTAATACTGATGAATAATCCATTGGATCATTGAATTGTAAAACAACGTTTTGCTTGAAGTTTTGTCTTAGACGATAACGAACTGTATTAGGACCATTAGTACTAAGTATAAATACAACACCATATTTTAAACAATCTCTAGTCATCTGTCCTAACAAATCTTCATAATCTTGATATGTTTCAAGGAAAGCTTCAACATTATTAATAACTACGACTAACATAGGTATTTGCTTACCACCATGATTAATATAGAAATCATATGAACCATTATAATCAACAAAGATTTTCTTTCTTTCTTCAATAACAGCTGTTAAGTATTTAAACAAATTAGCTATCTTTTCGGCATCATTTGAAAGTATTACTTCTCCAACATGAGGAGCTTCTCTAAACATTGTAAGTGTTTCAGCACCGAAGTCCATAATATAGAAGTTAACTTCTTTAGTATCATGGGTAGAAATAGTTGAATAAATGATACTTGAAAGCATTAATTCTTTTCCACTACCAGCTGCTCCAAAGATAATCGTATTACCATCAGCAGATAATGGTAAAGTCAAAATATTTTGCCTTTGATTATCCGGATCATCATATTCACCGATAATTGGATTAATATTATTCTTAATTGTATGATATCCATATTTTTCTTTTAATTTATCAATATAAATAACATCAGGTATTCTATCTAGCCATAATTGGTCAATAGAAACATTTTCATGAGCAGCTTGTTCAACAATATATTTAATAATATTAGTTATTTCTTCTCCTTGAGATGGAGCAATTACATCATTACTTTTAGTATCTAAAGATTTTACTATTCCTCCAACATTATCAACAATATTAATAGATTGATCAATTTTCTTCTTTCTTTTTTCTGTTGGATAATATTGAGCTCCAGCCCAAGCAGCTTGTCCCATAGCAAATAATTCATTATAACCTACTTGAAGATAAAATCTACCAGTAGTTTTTAATTCTGCAGCATCAGGACACTTAATCATATCCATAGAATCTGATTTATCTTGAACTCTTAAACAAATTCTAAATTTAGAGTTTGACCAAATCTGATCATTAACAACACCACTAGGTTTTTGTGTAGCTAAAATCAAGTGAACTCCTAGGGAACGTCCAATACGAGCAGTTGAAATTAATTGATCCATGAATTCTGGTCTTTGATCTTTTAACTCTGCAAACTCATCTGAAATAATAAACAAATGTGAAATTGGATTGCTTACTAAACCACGACGATATAAACTCTGATACTTATAAATATCAATAGTACTTTCATTTAATTTGTCACGTGCTTCATTGAACAATCTTTGTCTTTTTCTTAACTCTGATTGAATAGAAGCAAGCGATCTATTCATTTCAACAGTATCTAAGTTAGTAATTGTACCAGCTAAATGTGGTAATTTCATACCAGTTTCTTTATTTTCAAAAGCACCTGTTAATCCTCCACCTTTATAATCGATAAGGACGAATGATACTTCGTATGGATGATAATTAAGAGCCATTGATAAAATATAAGTAATAATAAATTCTGATTTACCAGAACCAGTCATACCAGCAATTAAACCATGTGGTCCATGAGCTTTTTCATGTAAATCTAATTTAAATAACTCTCTTGATTTGTCAACACCAACAGAAGCTTGTAATGACTTTGTCGGATCATTGCTCTTCCATCTGTTTAAGATATTTAATTGCTCAATCATACCAACATTATACATTTCCAAGAAGGAAATACTTTGTGGTAAAGTACGATTCTCACGCGCAATATCTATTGGTATATTAGCAATAATCTTACAGCATTCATGCATATCTAAAGTCGGATCAAAATCAGCTACAAATTCTTTTTGCTTATTAGAAACTAATTCACTTTCAAAAACTCCTGACTTCTTATCACCGATACTAATGAATGTTTTACACTCATTAGGAATATTTATTAATCTAGGACTAATAACAATCATACTAAAGCCATAATTAACTGGCATATCAGAAACATCTTTAACTAACTCAATATCTCTTACTAATTTATAATCATCAGTAATAATTAAATAATATGGTTTATAGTGATGATAATCATTTTCACTTAAATCCATTGTTCCATTACTATCAACGAATTTTCTACTTTGCATTTCTTTTTCTAGTTCTAAAGATATTTCTTTAGCTTCATCCAAATTAGTTGCGAAGTATCTAAAGGTACGATTATTATCCCAGTTATGAGGAGCTATTTTTAAATAATCCCAGTTTTCTTCATTCTGATCATTAGTTAAAACAACAATCTTTAAGTCTTCGTAACTATGATAAGTAATCATTTGAAGAATTAATCCTTCAATAAACCCTTGTTTATTTAAACCCGTACCAATTACTGCGACTATATTTTTTTGAACAAAATTTAATGAGATTGGAACATTTTCTAATATTTTAGAAGTAGCACCTATTTCATAAACTTCTTGTAATAAATCATCATCTTTTAGTGAAAAATGCTCTTCAGGTGCATTAATACTTCCTCGTAATTCTGAAGATCCTACACCTAATCTTAAATCTAAGAAGTCTTCTTGTTCTAGTTCTCTTTCCCATAAACTTCTTTTCTTTTGATAAATTATTTCTTTTGTTTGAGATAATGGTAAATAATTATCTATTAAGATTTGTCTTTGAATTTTAATTTCAGTTTGAATCTTTTCCTTCTTACTTTCTAAGTATTCATGATATTTTTTTAGTCTTTCTTCTTCTCTTTTCTTTCTCTGTTTCTTTTGATATCTTCTTTGTAATGTTGGCCATAAAAGCATAGTAGCAAGCATTGCAAAAGACATTATTAATGTTGGCATAGCTGGACCAATATCCATAGTACCATTCAAAACACCTGCTAAAGCATTATAACCCATAGTCATTGACATCATACCCATAGTAAGCATAGGTCCTACTGTAAAGATAGCAGGAGTTTTATCCTCTTCTTCTTTTCCTGGAGGTGGATCAATAGTAATTATTGCATCTTCTATACCAGTTTTAAATCTCGGAGCACGATAAAAATAATCATCTTCTTTGTAGAATTCAATTCCTTCTTCATCAGGATTATCAAATTCTGTTTGTTTTTGAACAAATTCTCCAACTACTTCAAATGATCCTTCATTTACTTTCAAATGATTTTTTATATTATTTATAATAAGTGTATCTTTCATAAGAACTATTTTTAGTCCCATGATAAAAACAATATCTCCATATTCTAATTGCTTAGAAGTAACTGCTGTATTATTAACATAAGTACCATATTTACTATTTAAGTCTTGAATTATCCAAGTACCATTATTATTAATTAATTTAGCTTGTTGTCTTGAAACTAACGGATAATTAAAAACAATATCAGCACGATTATCTGTTCCGATTAAAAGTTCTGTTTTTCCAACTGGCCTTAGCTTAATAATATTATTTTCAATTGAAGGTGAACAGTATAAAATAACAAATTCATTATCTGTATTTATCTTTAAGAAGTATAAACAATAATCTCTTAAAATAGCTGAGTCTACTTCTTTTTCACCAGACATAATCTTTGTTTCAAAGTCACTTTTTATTTTCCATTCACCATTGTATTCTTCGACGTTGATTAGGTTTCTAGTGTTACCTAGATAATCATTATCTGTTATCCAATAGTTACCGGCAATCTTATTAGGTAATGAAAAGTTGTAAATTTTTTTCTTCTTGATCAATCTAACTATCACTAGAAATCACCCCATAATACTCCTATTCTATACTACATTATATCTTTTTTTTGAACATTTTACAATAACTTCTTAACATAGTTTTGCATATTTTATACTGGTGATATATATGCTTAATTTCTTTTTATCTTTAACTACTTTGGAGCAAGCTTTACTAGCTGGTATTTTTACTTTTCTAATTACTGCTTTAGGATCAGCTTTAGTCTTATTTTTCAAAGATATTAACAAGTTATTTTTGGATTCAATGCTAGCTTTTTCTGCAGGTATTATGATAGCTTCTTCATTTTTTTCTTTACTTAATCCAGCAATTGAGCTATCTAATTCTTGGTTTACTATTACAAGTAGTTTTATGCTTGGAGGATTAATTATTCTACTATGCGATAAATTAATAACTAGTATGTGTCAGAGTAAAACAACTATCAAAGATTTAAGAATGAGTTTAATGCTATTTATTTCAATTACTCTTCACAATATACCTGAAGGTTTTGTTATTGGAGTAGCTTATGCTTCTTTAGCTAATAATAATATTATTGGAGCTCTTAGTTTAACTTTAGGAATAGCTATTCAAAACTTTCCTGAAGGTAGTGCAATAAGTTTTCCTTTAAGACGTGAAGGGGTAAATAGAACTAAAGCTTTCATAATTGGAGCTTTAAGTGCTTTACCTGAACCGATTGCTGCTGTATTAGGAGCTTTATTAGTTTTAAAAGTAAACATGATTTTACCATTTATTATGAGTCTTACAGCTGGAGCTATGATTTATGTAACAGTAAAAGAATTAATTCCTGAAAGTCAAAATAATAAAAAACAAGGTCTAATGACCTTATTCTTAATGTTAGGCTTTTCACTAATGATGATTTTAGAAATTATTTAGTCTTCAATAATTAACTTTTGTTTTTCTTTTAAATAGACCCCATATAAATCTGTTTTAGGCGCAACAAATATAAATTCATTTTTTCTAATAACTGGTTTTATATCGTCTTTTTTATCCACAATTTCTGTGGATATTTTTTTAAATTTATACTTACTATTTAAAACTGTAATACTATCATCTATCCATAAACATTCTTCAGGCTTTTTACCATTATTAATACTCCAATAACCACTATTATTTTTATACCAACCAGTACCAGTAAATTTACCCTTAGCACATTCAATATGACAATGATTACCAGTAACATTACCTTTTGTTCCTTCCTGATAAAAAACTTCATTCTGTTTTATTCTTTTTCCAACAAACAAATTATCAATATTATTATCATGTGCAAACATAATTGTCATATAATCAATTGTTCCATCAGGATATATAACTTTATCAATACTTTCTAACCAAACTTCATTTGCATCATTACTATATATCTTCTTAATAATTCCTGTAAAAGGGGCATAAATATCACTAATTTCACTGTCTTTTCCAGCATTATCTATCGCATAACTATCTTTATGAGTACCTTCATTATAACCTTGAGTTATTCTGATATACTTACTTGGAAATAGTGGCTTTTCCATTCATATCCCCCTTATTAATAATATTATCTTTTTCTATTTCAATAGTATTTTTATTACTAATAGAACTATATGAAGCAAGCTTACCTTCTAACGATTTATAAATGGAATCAGCTCCTAAAAAAGCAAATACACCTATCCAAATACTATTAGGAAAACTAATCGAAGTAAAAGTAACTGAAAAAATTATTCCTACTAAAATATTAACAATAAAAGAATATAGAGTTATAAACTTACTACTTTTAAATAAAAATTTAGTCTTCTGAATAAATGTGCAAGTAATTGTACTTAAAGCAATTGCAATTAATAGTAATTCCTTTAAATAATCAAAATTAAACATACTACCTCCTTGTAGTATTATATGTAATAATTTCTATTAAGTCACAAAAAAAGAGAATTACTTCTCTTTTATTTAGTTTTAATCTTCTGTTCATCTTTTAAGAACTTACTATTAATAAAGACTCTTTTATTATCATAATCAACAGTAACTTCGGCATCATATGGAATTAAACATCTAGGATATGAATGACCAAAGTTGAGATTATATAATACTGGAGTATCTAAATCAGAAAATACTCTTTTATATACTTCTTTATATTCATCATAGTAATCTTCATCAGCTGGTTTTCCAACTATTATTCCTTTAACTGTACTAAGTATTTTATTATCTTTAAAATAGTTTAAGATAATTTCTAATTTTTCAGGAGACATTCTTTCTTCAGAAGTTTCAAAAAAGAATACTTTTTCACTCCATTCATCTAATGTAGGTAAAATATTATATTTTTTAAAGATTTCTGGTTCTGGACCATATCTTTCTCCAACATAATCATCATATAAACTATCTAAACAACCACCATATAATTTACCTGTTACTTTGCCACTTCCATTTAATGTTTCAAAACCATGTTTCTCTTCTTTAGCAATAGGTGGAGTACCAACTGCTGCAGAACTAAAATCAGTTCTTTCAAGATACCAAATGGGACTAGATACTATTTCAAATGGTTCTCCATTTCCAAAATATTTCATAAAAGTCTCTTTGGTATATGGTAACATTTCAGTACCTAACTCAGCCAAATCAGATAAAAAATTTGGTCCATAGAAAGTAGATAATCCTAGTTTATTTAACATTAAATGATTATTTGTAGAATCAGAGAAACCAGTGAATAGCTTTGGATTATTCTTAACAGCTTCAATAAACTCAGAATCTTCCATTAAATATGGAATAGTCTTATAAGTATCATCTCCTCCAATAGCACAAATAATACCCTTAATTTCCGGATCCATAAAGGCAGTTTTTAAATCAGCAGCTCTTTCTTCAGGATGATTAAATAAGTATTCAACTCCCTTTAAGGCATTAGGCATAATTACTGGAATAAGTCCTAGTTCTTCTACTCTTCTAAGACCAATTTCTAGTTCATGTTTACAGCCTTTTTCTCCTAATAAACCAGTAGACAAACATAATATTGCAACTTTATCCCCTTTTTCTAACTTTTTAGGTATCATAATACCACCTCGCAAGTATTATATCACAAAAAAGAAGCTATCTTGATAACTTCTTAACTTTTTCATCATATTCTAATTCTTCAAAGCGAATTTGATGATTTTCTGGATTTATTTTTTGAAGACTATTATAAAGCTCCATAAAAAAGCAATTAAAAGGATTATATCTTGATCCATCATTTCTAAATCTAATACCTATACCAGCATTACTCTTAAAACCAAAATCCATTGGCTTATCATTTCTAATAAAAGTTAATTTATAACTATCTTCTTCCTTAGAAATAACTAATTTATCTTCTAAATCAGCTGGTCCATTATCAGAAATCCAATTAATATTTAAATTATCATCTACTAATTGATTAATACTATCTGTATTATTCCAAAAATCGTCTTCCTTATTAGCTTTTTTACTATTAATTATTCTATTATATAATTTATCAAAAATAAGATATAAATCATAATTCTCTTTAGTTATATCAAAATCTAAAGTAATATTCTCATTGGGAGGTAATAATTTATCAGTACTTAAAAGAAAATATAAATCTAAATTACCAGCAAAGAAAATATATAATTCTTTATTGCCCTCCATTAAACAATAATCATAAAAATTACCAAGTCTATTTTTCATTCTATCTATTTTCATATTATTCTCCATCTACATTATTAATCTTTTTTAATAATTCCAGCATTTTATTTGAAAAGACAATACTATCATCTTCTCTTTCCATCATATTTATAACAGTATTAATATTATACCATTTTACTTCTGATAATTCTTCTTCTTGAAGAACAAATTCATTTTCATTCTTATTCGTATAATAATTATAATACTTAGTAATATGAACATTATTGTCACTATCTGTAACTTCTTTGGTATCTATTAAACGTAGTTCTTCTTTTGAAACTATTAATCCAAGTTCTTCATTTAATTCACGTACTGCAGCTGCTTCAAAACTATCATCAAAAGCTTCTACATGTCCTGAACATAATGCCCATTTATTAGGATGGTGCTTCTTTTCAGGGCTTCTTTTTTGTAATAATATCTGGTTATTATTCAATATAAATATAATTACTTCTCTATGCATAATTTCTCCTACTATTCATAATTAAATTCTTCTTTCATCATTTCGAAGATTTTTAATTTCTCTTCTTTAGTAAAGATATCTTTTTGTTGTTTAAATCTATTTAATGTCCATTTCCAAAAATTATATCCGAAATGCCTATCTTTGTATATCTTATTAAATAATTTTAATTCATTTTTATATCTAGGTATAAAATGAAAATGCACATGAGGTCTTTCATTATCACGATAAGCATTATTCATAAGACAGGCAAAATTAAACATTGTTGCATTAAATAATTTTTTTGAAACTCTCTCTAATTCCTTTTCTAATTTTCCTAATTCTTGCCAATCTTCATCGCTTAGTTCACTCAAACTCTCTTTATCACAAGATATAATACAATCTCCAACAAATTCTTGACACCAATCTACAAATACCACTTTCCAATTTTTTCCATTATATAAATCCATAAATGTCACCTAATTCACTTTTATATTTTGTATCTCTATTAAATTGTTATTATCAAATACTAATTTAAACAATTCCGGGCAAGCCCAATTACCATCAAATATTAAATTATTTTTAAAATATATTTCAATTAATTTTGTATCTTCATTTAGTCTTACATCACACCATTTCACAAGCATAGAAGAAATAGCTGTGCCATGTGACACAATACATATTTTCTTATCGTTATTATTAGCTAATATTTCAGATAAAACATTAGTCATTCTTTCAGAAGTTTCATTTATTGATTCACCATTTCCTATTTTATAATCCCAATTTCTAAACTGTTCTTCAAAATAATTACTTGGTAAATCAGACATATCTTTTACACCAAATTTTCTTTCACCTAATCTTTCATCAACATTTAACGGAATATTATTATTTTCAGAAATATATTTAGCCGTAGACATAGCTCTAACATAGTGTGATGAGTATAGTATATTAATACTTTGTAATTCGTTATATTTACTCATTTCTTTTGCTAATTCTTCCCCTTCACAACTTAAAGGATTTTTCTCATTCCTAATTTGCTCTATTTCATTTGCATTATATTCCCCTAATAATTTTCTAAATGGTTTTGAATGTCTCATTAAATATACTATTGTCATAAATTCTCTCCTATCTTTTTATCCAATATCTTCTAGTTAAAAACTTTTCTCCACAATCTTCATTTTCTATTTTATTATCTAGTATACCACCATTAAATTCAATTATTTTTGAAGAACCTATATTATCATCATCACAAGTAATAAGAATTTTATCTTCTTCAATTAAATGTCCATATTTTTCTATTCCTAACTGTAGTAATTTTTTACCATATCCCATATTCCAATACTTTGGATTTATTGCATATCCTATATGGCCACCATATCTAAGTAGATTTTCTGTCAATCTAACTCTTATATGAATTATTCCTATAAGTTTATCATCTTCAACAGCAAAATAATCATAAGAAGGTACATAATAATCTGGCAGTTTAGATACATCTCTACTATCCTTAAAATGCCTTATTATATCCTCTTGATCAGGATTTAAAAACATCATATCATGTTTCTTAATTAATCCCTCTTCTACCTTCTTAACTGATAATAAATATGCTTCTTTATATTGATCTAAATATTTTTCATCTGCTTCAATCAGTTTTAACATAACAACACTTCCCATATCTTAGTAAGTTTATTTTTATTTTAAATTTTATCAATTTTTTCTATAAACTCATTCGTAGATTTATACCAAGTATAAATTGCTTTCTTTCTATCCTTGTATTTTTCTAACTCTTCTTGACTATAATTCTTATTGTTAGTTTTATATCTTTCAATTGTTCTATTATAGCAATTATCTATACATGTTCTAATTATAATTAGTTCCCCTTTTAACAAAGTTAAGTCTTTAATACAATGAAATTGTGCACTATCAATTACTATAGTTTTATTATATTTACTACAATAATTCAAAATATCCTCGTATATTAAATCAAAATTATCTCCACAATTAGGAATCTTTTCATATTTATTTCTAAAGTATTCACCCAATTCTTTATTAATACCCACACTATTATTAAATCTATTATCTGAAAATATATCATCAGTATCAACTATTAAGTATTCATCACTATTAAAATGTTCCTTAGCATATGTAGTTTTTCCCGACCCACTTTGACCAGTTAAATTAATTACATTGTCTTTTGTAATTTGTTTAATATATGGTTCTTTATCTATAAATAGATTAATATCTATAGAGCTCTTAATTTCTTCTAAAATACTTTTCACTCTATTATAACAATCATAATCTATTTCACGATTAGGCTTTAATTCCCTATTAAACTTATCTATAGCTAAATCTATATTATTCATATCTACTTTATCTTTAATTATCATTAAAGAAATATCATAATATCCACGAGTAGCAAGTATCCCAATGCATTCAAAATATGTTTCTAATGGTAACTTTGATTTCTTATAAAAATCTCTTACTAGCTCATCTGAAATAGTTATAGGATTTTTAAGAATTATCTTATTTGTAACAAATATTCCACCTGGAGTTTTATCATTTTTAACTTTCAATACTTCTCCATCTTCTGGAATTTCCACTTCATATAAAGTGTCCCCTCTAGATATCCATCTTAAAGCACACTCTTCATTTGTAAAATTAAAGCCCCCTCGTTCATCCCAATTACTACTATTAGGATTCCAAGTATCACAAGTAATAACCTTTCCTAGTTCAATTTTTTGATCATCTCTATGACCAATATTATTTTTAAAAGCCCATTTAAGATATTTCATAATGTCACCTACATATAAATTATAACACAATAAAACTCGATTAACTCGAGTTTTATTATTATTCAATATTTACTCCTTTATTAAGAGATTTTTTACATAAACAACTCATTACATATATAATTAATAAATATAATAAAGAAGATAGAATAGCTAACGTCTTAAAAGCATTTACATCAACATTAACTGTAGCAGTTTCAAATAGTTTCATTACTGATGGATCAAATAATCCATATACAAATACTAAACCTAATATAATAGTTTGAGCTACTAAATAGATGATAAATCCAAATAATACTGAATAGGCTATTTTACCATTATTTCTTTTATGTCCTAGAATAATTCCATAAAAACCACATTGAATAGCATTAAATACTTCTAAAAATATAACTATAAAAAACATAGTAACAAAGAATGTTGTCGTCATATTTAATTCTATTGTAATAGTTCTTACATAATTAGTAATTGCTTCCCAATTTTCTTTTGAATAGTATGTAATAAATAAACTTACTAGTATAATAACAAAACCTATTATAAAGAATATTAAAGTCTGAATAAACTTTGAATTATATAATTCATTTTTAGTAACTGGTAATGTATGTGTTAAATAAGCTTCATCTTTATATAAAGAATCTCTAAATCTAACCCAACTTCTCATCATAGTATTTATTAAAGTACTAGCAATCATTGAGAACATACAACCAACACTTATTTGACCAAGTATTTTTATAATTACTGATTGATCCATATTAAATAATATTCTTGTTGTTAT
>CADBCT010000019.1 GCA_902793315.1 uncultured Erysipelotrichaceae bacterium | reverse complement strand
GAAGAGAAAGAAGAAGTAAAAGAAGAGATAGAAAAAGTTTCAGAAGTACCTTTGGTTGATGTTAAGAAAGATGATGATTCAAAAAATATGGAAGAAACTAAATCTGAAGAATCAACTGAAGAAAAGAAAGAAGAGGTTTCTGAAGAAAAAGAAGAAACTAAATCTGAAGAGTCAGCTGAAGAAAAGAAAGAAGAAACAACTGAGAAGACGGAAGAGAAGGAAGAAGAAAAAGAAGAGCAAGCTTCTTCAGAAGAAGGAGGTGCTTCTAATGCTTAATATAATGTATCCTAGATATATATTGACTATTGCAGCTTTTATAATTCTTTTGATGGTTGCAGCATTGTACTTTTCTAAACCAAAACTTAATAACAAATTAAAACACAGAGTATATGCAATCTTAATTCTTTCAAATATTTCAATTTTAGTTTTTGAATTACTTATTATGGTATTAATGGGTATGGATATATCATATAATATTTGTGTAATTGCTTTTAATCTTAGAGATTATAGTATGATGGTATATTTCACAGTAATTTTAATTTATTATTATTCGACTGTTAATGAAAAACAATATAAAAATGTTTCAGCTATGTTACGAGAAGAAACATTTACAGGTGAAAAAAGACGTCTTCTTCCACATTTCATTATTACTATGATATTTATAGTTGTTCATTTGTTCTTGCCATATAATTATGCAACAAAAGAAACATATAATTTTGCTTTTGGAGGTTGGGCATATTATCTAACAATTCTTTATAGTGTTATTTCTACATTAGAAACATTATATATAACAATTATTGTTAATAGAAATCATAGTAGTTTTACTGAAAGAGTCAGTCTTATTTGGCTATTTAGCTTGATGCTTGTAATATTAATCTTCCAGGTAGTATTTAGTGAAATTACTGTAATGGGAATAGTTTCTGCAATCTATATTTTAGGACTATATTTCTTGTTAGAAAATCCGGATCTGGAATTAGTAGAAGAGATTAATACATTGACTGGTGAAGTAGAGCAAGCTAATCGTACTAAATTAGATTTCTTGACTAATGTATCTAAAGAAATGAAATCTCCTATAAAGTCTATTGTTAATTTAAGTGAAGATGTTTTAAAATATAGTAGTGAAGATAGTCAAAAGTTATATGATGATATTAGGCAGATTGAATTATCAAGTAAGAATTTCTTGGAAATTGTTAATAATGCGTTAGATATGTCTAATGCTGAAAATGAAAAAGAAGAAATCTTTGAAACTAATTATTCTTTATCAACATTATTAACTGGATTAATTAATATTGCTGAAGAAAAGATTGGTTCAAAAAAGGTTAAATTGATTGTAAATGCTGATGAAACAATCCCTAATAATTTATATGGTGATTCTACTAAAATTCATCAGATATTATTAAATGTATTATCTAATGCTATAAAATATACAGAAGTAGGAAAAGTTACATTAACTTTAACAAAAGAAATAAAAAATACTGTAATAGTTTTAAAGTTTAAAATTACTGATACCGGTATGGGAATTAAGCAAGAAGATTATGAAAAAATCTTTGAAAAATATTCTCGACTTGATGATGCTGTTTCCAGAGGTATAGAAGGTACAGGACTTGGACTTACTATTACTAAAAAGTATGTAGATTTACTAAATGGAAAAATTTCGGTAGATAGTGAATATGGAGCAGGAGCAACTTTCTATATTGAAATTCCTCAACAGATTGTTGACATGACAAATACTATTGGTAATTTCCAGGAATCTGAAGAAAAGAAAGCAGATGTAAAAGAAACAATAGATTGTTCAAAGTATAAAATATTAATTGTTGAAGATAATAAATTAGATCTTGAAGTAACTAAAAGATTATTCAATCGTTATAAATTTCAGATAGAGTCATGTACTAATGGAAAAGATTGTATCTTTAGATATAAGAAAGGTGAACATTACGATATGATTTTATTGGATCATGTTATGCCAGAAATGACTGGAATAGAAGTAATGCAAATTATTAGAAAACTAAAAGATTATGAAGCTCCTCCACTAGTAGCATTGACTGCCAATACTTTTATTGGTTCTAAAGATAAATATATACAAGAAGGTTTTGATGAGTATTTACCTAAACCAATTGATTTGATAGAGCTTGATGCATTAGTAAATAAATATTTTAAGAAAGAGAACTAGTTTTAACTAGTTCTTTTTTGACAAATACAAAATTATAAGTATAATAGATAACACATTTGGGGGTATTATCATGAGAGTAAGAAACAATTTTAAAGAAGATAAAAATGAGGAATTAAAAGAAAAAATAAGAGTAACTTTACTAATTGCAGCTCTAACTGTGACACCAGCAGCTATAGTACATAAAATAGAAAATGATAAGTTAGAGATTATGAGTAGTTATTATGAAACAGTCTTAGAAGAAGAAAGAGAAAAAGCTTATATGGAGGGTTACTTAGATGGATTGTTTGGAAAAGAAGATAATTTCTTTACACCCGTTGAAAAAACAATAGAAGCAAAAGATTTAGTAATTAAAATACCTGAAGAAGAACAAGGAAAGAAACTAGTTTATACTAAAAAGAATATCAAATACTAATTTGATATTTTTTTATGTTATAATATAATCGGTGATTAGATGTGAAAACAGTTGTAATAACAGGTAGTGCTAGGGGATTAGGCTTTAACATGGCTAGATTTTTTAGAGAGTATAATTATAATGTAGTAATTAGTGATTTAAAAGAAGAAAATCTAATTGAAGCTAAAAGTGAACTAGAAAAGTTTAATTCTAAGGGTGAAATAATTTATAAAGTTTGTGATGTTTCTAAGCTAAGTGATTTAGAAGAATTAATGAAATATACAATTAATAATTTTAAAGAAGTAGACATTTGGATTAATAATGCTGGAGTAAATCAACCTCAAAAAGCAGTATGGGAATTATCAGAACAAGAGATTAATACTTTAATAGATGTTGATTTAAAAGGTACAGTTTATGGTTCTAAAGTAGCTATGGAAGAGATGGTTAAGCATAAACATGGAGCTATTTATAATGTCGAAGGTTATGGTAGTAATAATGCTCATATGTTAGGTTTAAATATGTATGGCACTAGTAAAAGAGCAGTAACACATTTTACTGAAAGTTTAGCTTTAGAATGTGAAGAAAAAAAGACTGGGATAATTGTAGGTAAATTAAGTCCAGGTATAATGATTACTAAATTTACTACCCATTCACTAGTAGATAATAAAATAGAATTATCTGAAAAGACTAAGAAAGTTTATAATATTTTAGGAGATACACCAGAAACAGTAGGTAAGTTCTTAGTAGATAGAATGGTTAACAATACTAATAATAATGTTAAGATTAATTGGTTAACTAATAGAAAAGCCTTTTTAAGATTCTTAACAGCTGGTTTTAATAAGAGGGATTTTTTTAAAGAAGATTAATAGGTGATTATAAGTGAAAAAGAAGGTTAGGATAATGTTAATTGCGGCAATAATTACAACTATAATTATTAAAATAGCTTCAAATACTAATAGTGTATTATATCCTAAAGCTAAAGTTACTGGTAATGGAGATACTAAAATAGCTTGTGTAGGAGACAGTATTACTTATGGAATAGGAGTAGTAAATAATAGAGATAATTCATGGGTATCATTATTAGCTAATGAATTAGGAGATAATTATAAAACAATTAATTATGGATTAACTAATAGAACTTTATTATCTAGTGGTAATATGCCATATATGAAAGAAAAATTAGCTAAGAAGTTTTGGAATAGAAAAGAAAATATTATATTATTTATGCTAGGTACTAATGATACTAAAGAAATAAATTGGGATTATGATAAATTTAATAAAGAATATAGAGAAGTATTAGATAAAATGTTAGAGAAGAAGAGAAATTCTAAAATATATATTATGATTCCACCAGAAATATATATTAATAAACCTAGTAAGACTGAACCTAATAAAGATAATTTAGAAAATGGGGTAGTTCCTATACTTAATGAAATAAATGAGGATTACAAAGGTATAGAGATAATAGATCTATATACTTATACATTAAATCACAAAGAATGGTTTACCGATAGTCTTCATCCTAATAAACAAGGTAATAAAGAAATAGCCAAAGAAATAGCTAGAATAATAAAGGAGACTTATAATGAAAAAGATGTTAAAAGAATATCTAAATAAGGATATAAAATTAAATAAAAAAGAATTGATCAGTGTTATATGTATGATAATAGTTTTTTCTGGTGTGTTTGGTTGGTTATATGAGTTCTTATTTTACTATTTAAATAGTGGTTTTAAGACATTTTATATGAGAGGTGGTAATTTCCTTCCGTGGATTAATATTTATGCTTATGGAGCTTTTTTAATATTAATATTAACGTATAAAAGAAGGAAACACCCAATACAAGTATTTTTAATTAGTATGATATCTACTGGTATATTAGAATACATATCGGGATATGTATTGTATGGTAAACTTCATTGGATAAGATGTTGGGACTATAATCAAGAAGTATTAAACTTTGGAAATATAAATGGATATGTATGCTTACGCAGTGTTTTAGTATTTGGTTTATCGGGATTATTGTTAGTATATTTTATTGTTCCTTTATTTATAAAACTAGTAAAAAACAATAAAAAAATTAATACTATCTATATAGTAAGCATTATAGTATGTAGTATTTTTCTAATAGATGAAGTGTATAATTTAATTTTTCCAAGTTTATTTAATTTACCAAAAGCTACTAGCATTTATAAAGATTTAGGTTTAAAATATTTATATTTCAAGTATTAAAGGAGTAGTGTTATGAATAACCCGGATTTAGATAAATTAATTGAATATTTATATGTAAATGGTCAATTAGATGAAAATTTTGGTTTAAAAGAAAACCAAGATACTGAAGAAGATGAAAATGAGGATGAAGAAGAGAATAATTATAGGAGACATAGATGAGTATTAAATTAATATATGACTCTGCAGTAGATCAAGAAGTAGATGCGATTGTAAATGCTGCAAATAAGTATTTAGTCTCAGGAACAGGTGTATGTGGAGAAATTTTTAAAAGAGCAGGTTATCAAGAATTGGAAAAAGCTTGTAGCAAAATTAAAACACCATTAAATGATGGTGATGCAGTAATAACTGATTCTTTTAATATAAATAATTGTAAGTATATAATTCATGCAGTAGGACCTGATTTTAATATAACTCCAGAATCTTATGATAAATTATTTAATGCTTACTATAATTCGTTAGAAGTATTGAAAAATAATAATTTACATAGTATAGCTTTTCCTTTAATAAGTTCTGGTATATATGGTGGGAATAATCCCAATCCAGCAAAGCTGTCTGCAGAACAGTGTTTAAAAGCATATAGTAAGTTTATAGCAGACAATCAATATTATAATTTAGAAGTATTATTATGTGCTTATTCAGAAAGTGAATATATAGAAGTTAAAAGATTATTTGAATAGGAGTGATAGTATGGAATACTCATATCATATTTTAGATGAAGTATATTATTGGATGCTTTCTAAACAAAAAAATGTAGAAGTAAGAATCTTAAAAGAAAAATCTCAAAAAATACAGATAGGTGATTATATTACTTTTTCTAATCAAGATAATGAAGGACAATTTATCAAAGTAAGAGTTGTTGATAAAGATATATTCAATAGTGTTGATGAATTGCTTGAAAAGTATGAAGTCAACAATATGATGCCCAATCATACAGAAACAGAATTAAGAGAATTATTAATTAAAATATATGGTGACGAATTAAAAAAGAAAAAGTTAGTTGCTTTTAAATTTGAATATATATCTAGTGATAAAGATTGCAAATAAAAAAAGTAGAGTAAATCTACTTTTTTATTGTTGTGGTTGTTCAGTTACTGGTGGCTGGTTAGTTTCTGGTTTTTTTGCTTTTTTGCCTCGCATTATTAGCAATACAATAGCTACTGCAGCAATAGCTAATAAGCTAATACCAAGCACTGGTCTCCATCTAATCCAAGCAATTGCAATTATGATACAGCCTAATGCTAATCCTAGTAGTAAGGATACAAGTCCAACTGCAGCACCAACAACACTTCCAAGTAGTGGAATATAACTTGTAACTGCACTTATTGGTTTTAAAATAGCTGCGAAACCACCTATTAGTAATAATACTCCTATAAATCTTAATAACCATTTAATAAAATTATTTTCTTTTTTAATAACGTTAATCATTTCATGACCTGAATGAACACCATCCATGACTCTATTAATTCTTTTACCAGCAGATGATACAAAATCTACAAAAGTGTTTCCACTTTGAACAGCTAACACACTAGCATCAGTTGTATTATTGTAAACAAAAGATATT
Source organism: uncultured Erysipelotrichaceae bacterium (assembly GCA_902793315.1). Classification (GTDB taxonomy): domain Bacteria; phylum Bacillota_I; class Bacilli_A; order RF39; family UBA660; genus UBA3789. Next base: position 10,415 of record CADBCT010000019.1, on the reverse strand, counting down.
CTTGTATCACCAATTGCTGGATTACTTAAATTTTTTGAAGTAGTTAAATAAGTATTTGAAACATTTAAATTTAAACTAGTAGCTTTTTCAATATCAAAACTATTATAGTATTCACTAGTACTTAAAGTATTTATTTGATTAGATGTTAATGAGAAAGCTCCTACTTTTACATCTTTTGAAGTATAAGTTTCGTCTTCATACAACTTAGTTTTAGGATTTACTTTATTTTTATCATGAAAGTTTCCTGAATCAATTATATCTGAATCCCATACTTTATTATAACTATAAGTAGTATGCCCATCTTCATCTGTATCACTATGTTCTTCCCATTGATATACTTCAACGACTCTTTTCATAATTGGTGTTTTTATCGTGACATTAAAAGTATCATCAGTTAATTCTTCTTCATTTATTAATTGTCCATAAGTAGCAACTAACTTCCCTTCGTTTGCTGAATCAACTTTATCACTTTTTACATCAACAACAACTCTATCCATTTCTGCAGTAGTTTTTAAATTTTTAACGTTATTACCTTCATTCCACCATAATAGAATAATACCTATTATAAGGAATACAAATCCACCTAATATCCCTTTAAATGCATTTCCAATTCTTTTCATATTTCCTCCTTGATTTTATTATATATGAAAAGTTATTAAAAAAAAAGAATCAAATGATTCTTTTTATTTTATTTTTTCTTTTTCTTTTTTTCTTCTTGTAATCATTAGTGTTAAAGCTGAAGCTGCACCTAAACAAGCTAATGCTGGAATATATAAGTTAGTTTCATCACCAGTTTGAGGAGCTGTTGTTTTTGTTTGTACAATTACTGGTTTCTCAGGCTTTTCAGGTTTTTCAGGTTCAATTGGTGGCTTTTCAGGTTCTTCTGGTGGAATGTTTTCTCTTTCATTAATCATAGTTAAATAAGTTTTATATTCTTCATCATAAGGGTCAAACCATCTAACACCTAATAAGTTTTGGTAACTTTCTCCATCAGCTGTAGGATTCTTAGTAGAGTATATATATAAGAACATATCATCTGGATGCTTTTCTTCACTATTAATTAAATAATAGAATAGAGCAGCATACTCTGCAGGAATTTTAGTATGATTATGTGCAGTCCACCAGTGTTGAGCAAGTTTTCCTAAACCATCTCCATTATCTGGATCAATTACATATCCTTCTGTAGTAGTAGGATCATAACGATAATATCTTAAGAATCTAATATCTTCATAGATAATATTTCCATTTTCATCTCTCATGATTCTACCATTTTCATCTCTCTTAGCTTGTTGAGTTGTTACTTCAGCAGATGTATAGGTCTTAAGAGCATATTCAGTAATAAATCTAATTTCTGTTTCACTTAATTCTGGGAATAATTCTTCAGCTTGACTTCTATGATAGATAATATCTAATACTTTATCATATAATTCATCATTAGACATAGAAGTATCTGAATCTGGAGTAAATGTTCTAATGTTATCAGAATTTAGTACTAAGCCATCATAACTTATACCATGTGGTTCATTCCAATCTTGATTAATACAATATACTTCGTCTCTTACTCCTTCACTTTCGATATAGTATAGAGCTACTCCTCCATAATGCCAACATACATCATGACTATCATCATGTTCTACATCAGCATTAATATCTTTTTTGATAACCACTACAGTAAAGTTTTTATCAGCAGCAGTTATATATCCTTCAGGAGCACCTTTTTCTCTTAAAATATAATCTCCTTCAGGAAGCATACTAATATGTTCACTACCATCAGATACCCATTCATCTACTACATTACCGTCTTTATCAATAATTTGTAGAGTAGCACCTACTAAAGGATTACCATTCTCATCTACCTTAGTAGTAACAACTGATACTTTATGTTGTTCATTAGAAGACTCAGTAGTAGTATCTTTTTTCGCTGATACTGTAGCTACTTGTTCAGGAATAATCTCCTCGGTTTTTTCTTCAGACTTTTCTTCTGTAACTTCTTCAGTTTTTACTTCATCAGAATTATTTGTTTCTACTGTAGTTTCATTAGTATCTTCTTCATTAGATACTTCAACTTTCTCAGTAGTTGCCTCTTCAGGCTTAATTTCTTCTGATTTAACTTCTTCTACTGGAGTTGTTTCTTCAGATTTTGTCTCTTCTTGCTTAACTTCTTCTTGTTTTACATCTTCTTTTACTTCTTCATCAATTACTTCTTCAACAGTAACTTCTTCATTTAAATCTTCATCTGCTGCAAAAACTGGTTGAGCTAATACTAAAGATCCTGAAGCTGTTACAAATACTGATAAAGCCAAAGAAGTAGCATTGATTCTTAGTTTTTTGAAATCCACAATAAAACCTCCCTTTCACAAAAAACTCTTTTACTCTTAAGTATTCTAATGTAAAAGGACATATTTGTCAAATTTTTGTGAACAGGAAGTTTATTTTTTTAACAATTCTAAAAAGTTTTTAATAATAGTATTATTCATACGATTTGATTCAATTAAACATACTAAGTTTTTCTCTGGTAGAGTAAAGGTAGTTTCCAACTCAAATAAATCTTTATTATCTAGTTTATTTTGTACATATTCTCTTACTACTAATCCAACACCTAATCCACTTTTAGCACAGTCTTCTATTATTAAGTCATTTCCTATTTCCATTTGAGGATTAATAACTATATTATTTGTTGCACAAAACTTATTAAAGTTTTTTCTGTTGCTCGCATCAAATGGTAATAATACTAGTGGTAATTCTCTTAAATCTTTTTTATTAATTACTTTGTCTTTATATTCACTGTCTTTATTAACTACTAAAATATCATGTAATTTTTTTAAATTAATAATATTAAAATTATCTGGAATATCATTAGGTAGGTGAGTAAATACTATATCAACTAATCCTACTTGAGCCATCTTTATTAATTCTGGTGTTACTACAGTATGAACTATTACATTTATATTAGGATATTTTTCATGAAACTCTTTAATATAAGGCATTAAGAATCTTTGCATGATAGTATTACCTGCTCCTATATTAATAGTTCCATATTCCATATTATTTAAACTAGTTAAATCTTCTTCTGCAGAAACAACTAATTCCATAGCTCTTTTTATTTTATTATATAGTAATTCTCCAGCATTATTTAGAGATACTCCATGTTTGTTTCTATTTAGTAAAGTAGTATTTAAATCTCTTTCTAATACTTTAATTGCTTTGGATACTGCGGGTTGACTAATCATTAATTCATTAGCAGCTCCTGTGATACTTTGATTTTTAGCAACATAGTAAAAAGTTTTATATAATTCTAAATTTGTTTTCATAATACCCCCCCTTATATAACCACTGGTTATACATGCCATGAAAAAAAAGTATTTTGATTATACCACATTTTGTCTTATAATACAAATCTAAGTTTGAGAGGCCTATCAGACTAAACTATAAAGGAGGGTTAGAGTTGAGTAAAAGATTACTAGATAATTTACAAGAAATGAAAAACAATCAAGGTTGTAATTATGTAAGTTTTTTCAATAATGGTATCACACGTAAAGATGATTATAATCTAGAAAAAGATATTAGATGGGTTGATTATAGTGATAGCTATTATGGTGTCACATCTACTTTATGTTCAGCTATTGAGAAAAGTATAGGTGATAATGACTTTGATACTGTTAACATGGAAGTAATGCTTGGATTAATTTATGAAACTAGTGAACTTGATGAAAATGGACAAATTACTGCTAAATCTAAACCAGTTAAAAATGTTGTTCGTTACTATACTGGTCCTATCACTTGCTTATTAGATGGTGAAAAAGCCAATGATTATGATTATGATAGAAATATCTATCGTTCTCAAGGTGTCCTTAAATATAATAAATTTATTTCAGGTTCTAGAGATGATGGTTTTATAGTAGATGCTCCTCGTTCTTTTGAACAATTTAAAAGAGCTATTCTTTCTGGTGAACCATTTGATATAAACATAAGCGCTAAGTTTAAGACAAAAGAAAAATCTGATGTTAAGCAATTTGTAAAACAAAAGTAAACATAAAAAGCAATTTCTAGTAAATTGCTTTTTTTATGTTATAATTTATTGTAGAAGGTGATGTATATGCGAAGAATCAATATTAATGAATACTTATATATAGATTACGATTTAGAAGCAGATAATAGTGTAAATAATAAAGATGCTAAGCAATACAGTATTCCAAAAAACATTAAATTACATAATATTCCTAATAGTGATATTATTAAATTAAAAGAATATGAAGCATATTTATTAATTATTAGTGATAATTTGAATTAGTATTTGATAATAATAAAAGATATGGTATAATTGGTTTACATCTTATAACGAGTGATGGAGGGACTAGCCCTATGAAGTCACACCAACCTATTAAATTAGGTGGTAAAGCTAGATCTATAAGATAACTTTAAGAACGCAAGTTATCTTGGGTTCTTTTTTTGTATCTAGCAAGGTGTAGAAAGGAGATAGTATGGATAAAGATGTAGAAGTAATGCTTTATAGACTTTATGATGTAGTTAATACTCCACATGATGATGTAATGATACTCCCATTTGGGAATAGTAAGCCAGAAGAAGTAATTAAGTGGTTAGATGAATTAAGTGATGAAGAGTTTTCCTTATTAATGAAAACCCCCATAATTCATCAAGCAAAACATTTTTATACTAAAGTTAGAAAACAATTGAAAGGAGAATAAGAATGATAGAGAAAGTTAATCCAAGTCATCCTGACAAATTAGCAGATCGAATAGCAGGAGCTATAGTTGATTTAGCTTATAAAAAGAATAATAATCCTAAAGTAGCTGTAGAAGTTTTGTTAGGACATGGACATTGTCATATTATTATTGAGACAAGTGAGAAATTTACTAAAAACGAAATAGAAAAAATAGTTTTTAGAATAGTAGGAAAAGTAGAGGTTGATTTATTAGTAGTTGAACAAGATAAATATTTAGCTGGTAATCAAAAAGATAGGATACGTTGTGGAGATAATGGTATTTTTAAAGGAGTACCTTTAAAAGAATGTGATAAAAAACTATCTAAAATAACTAGAGATATTTATAATAAATATCCTTACGATGGTAAATATATTTTAACTGATGATAAATTAATTATTTGTCAAAGTCATGCTTCTACTGAAGAATTAAAAGATTTATATCCTGAAGCTACTATTAATCCTTTAGGTGATTGGACTGGAGGTATTGATACTGATAGTGGAGCTACTAATCGAAAATTAGGATCTGATATGGCTGAATCAGTAACAGGTGGAGGACTTCATGGAAAAGATTTATCTAAGGCAGATGTTTCTATAAACATTTATGCTTTTAAGAAAGCCCAAGAAACTGGTAAGACAGTTAAACTGTTTTGCGCGATTGGGGATGAATTTATTGATGGAAAGCCTTATTCTGAAATCGTAGAATATGCTAGAAACTATATTAATGAAATAGGTGGCTTTGAAAAATTAGCAGAATGGGGATTATATTAAAAAAAGAGCTTTTTTAGCTCTTTATTTGTTTACCATAACACTATCATGAAATAGCGGTAGAATTATATAATTATTATCTTCTAAATATTTAATAGCATCCGGTAGAATAGAATATGTTATATAGTTATAATCATGAAATAAAACTACTTCGATATTGTCATTAATTGATTTTGTAAATATATTCCATGCTTGATCTCTAGTCTTTAAAGCACCACCATCACCATCTTGAGCTGTCCAATCAATCCAACCATAACCTTTTTCTCTTAACTTGATAATAATATCATTTTTTAGGCTTTTAGCAGTACTACTTCCACCAGGAAATCTCATAATATTTGTTTTTACATTAGTTTTAGAATAAATTAAATCTTCCTGTTTTTGAATGTCTCTTATGAAATTATCAACGCTACTATATAATCCGGCAAAGATGGCATGAGAATAAGTGTGATTAGCTATTGTATGACCATTATCAACAATTTTTTTATAGAGTAGAGTACAATTAAAACTACGATTATCTATACAAGATTCTTTACCAGCTCCAATAGTGAAGAAAGTAGCTTTTACTTGTTTTTCTTTTAAAACATTTAAGACTTCATGTGTCAAATAATAAGGGCCATCATCAAAGGTAAGATAAGCTATTTTGTAATTAGTTTTTCCGTTTTGAATATTTTCTTCAGCTTTTTTAGCTAATTCAAATACTTCTTTTTTTGAATTATCGATAGTTTGATCAATGTCTTTTTCTTTTTCTAATTCATTAGAAAAATCTTTGTTTGATTTCAATAATTCATTATATTTTTTGTTTAGTACTAAATATTCTGCTTTTTTCTTATTATTGTCATTTTTGAGCTTGCTCATTTTTGTATAATTATTAAATGATAAATATCCACATATACCAATTATTAATATAAAGATAATAATTATGAAAGGGCTTTTTTTAGCTTTTCTTTTGCTTTTTCCCATATCATTAATTCCTCATCTTTACTTTGATTTTTCTTTTTTAATTTATCTAATTCTTCGGTATAGATAGTATTATCATTAGTTATTTTATCAATCTTTGTAGTAATTGTTTGAATATTCTTTTTTAACTCTGTATTTTCTTTTTTTGTATTGTTTAGCATAATACTAGTATATATACAGCAACTAATACAGATTACTACGACTGTAATCATCAATAATTTTTTCATGTGAACAGCTCCTTACCACTTAAAAGTATCATATTTTGTTAGTATTCACAATGTGTTATAATATATTTAGGAGGAGTTCTTATGGGAAATTTAATGAAAGAGTTAGAAAAGCAAGCTAAAGATTTACTTAAAGATAAAAAGAAAGTTGAACAAGCTGGAGATGCGGTTGAGGGTATTTTAGAGAAAGCTAAAAAGAATACAAAAGATAAGAAAAAACAAAAGACTATTGATACTATCATTAAAGCTGTTGATGATGCAACTACTACAAAAAATAAAAAAAAATAGTGCAATTATTGCACTTTTTTGATATAATATTGTGCCATACAAAAAGAAGAGGTGTGATTGTGAAAGCAAGTAGTGGGCTCAAGAGCCTAGAAAAAGAATATGCAAATTATGTTGTGGGGGAAAATGCTGTTGATAACTTTGATGAATTTGATCTATATTTGTATAAAGTAACAGATGGCATTGATAACTACTTAGAAAGAGCATTTAATCAAATTCAAACAAATGAAAAATGGCAAAGAAGAGCGAAGATTAGAAATAAATTTCCGATTTTATTTGCTAAAGAAGGACTTGAAGAATATGATTATGATAATATGATTCTTATGGAAATGAGTAATTTAGCAATTTATAATCTTGACTATTTTTGTTCAATAAGAGAATTAGCTAATCAAGATAATTTTAAAGAATTAAATAAATTAATTAACTTCTTATTAGATTATTTTGAAAAAGACAATGAATACTTAGAATTGAAAAGAAAAACAGTTGATGGTAATATTAAAGTAGATGATTATGATTATAATTTAGAATTAATGAATGCTTTTGTTAATTTGAAATTATCTAAATTAGAGAAACAAAAACAATATTCAAGAAATTAATTATTAGGAGGCTTTAATATGGACAAGAAAACATCATTAAAAGTTGGTACTATGATTCTCAGTGTTACTATGCTATCTGGCTGCAACTTATTAAGTAAAAATGAGGTTGTTATTAATCCTGATAATATTCCATCAGAAGTAACAGAAGAACAAACAGATGATAGAACTATTGATTTAGAGGATAAAGTTGAATTGGTTACTTTTGATGACTTTAGAAATATTGAGGGTAGTATTTATACTTATGATGATTTAAGACATATTAATAGCTTAATAATAAGAATTGATGATGATTTTGATTATAGTTTTTTAAATGAATTACATAATTTGGAATTTTTACATATTGATGATTATAGTAGTGGTAAAAGTTTACAAGATATTGATGCTAGTAATTTTAAAGAAAAAATGTCAATTACTATTACTATGGATCCGAAAGTAGGAGAACTTAATCAAACAAGATATCCATTTTTAAAAGACATTAAAGAGATTAATAATCTAATATTAGGTAGCGATGAATATCCACTATTAATTGATGATGATTATTTAGAAGAATTAAGTAATGTTCATTGTCTATATTTGAGTGTTAATCAAAATACTAATGTTGATTACGATGATTTAGAACATTTAGATTTTTTATATATTGATGGTGATACTCAATATGTAAACATGAATGATATAAATGATTTAAAAGAAGATGGAGTCAAAGTAAAAATAAAACAGAAATAGAATATCATGTAAATGATATTTTATTTTTTTTATATTTTTTAGCACTTACACTTGACAAGTGCTAAAAATAGTGCTAATATTAAAGTGTAATAAGAAAGGAAGTTGATATATATGATGTTGATGCCAAGAAGAGATTTCGATTTATTTGGTGATGACTTTTTTAGAGATGATTTTTTCAAAAGTGAAAAAAACAATCTAATGAAAACAGATATAAAGGAAACAGATGATAGCTATATCCTAGATATCGATCTTCCAGGATATAAGAAAGAAGATATCAAAGTAGATATTACAGATGGATACTTAACTATTAATGCAAAAACTTCTCATGAGAAAGAAGACAAGGAAAAAGGTAAATTCGTAAGACGTGAAAGATTCATGGGAGAATGTAGTCGTAGTTTCTATGTTGGAGAAGATATCAAAGAAGAAGAAATTACAGCTAGTTTCAAAAATGGTATTTTAAATCTAGAAGTACCTAAAGTAAAACCAGAAGAAAAGAAATCTAATAAAAAATATATTGAAATTGGTGATTAAAAAAAGAATTCAATTTGAATTCTTTTTTATTTGCTATTTCCCATTTTTTGTTGTTCTACTCGTTCTTGGACTGAATCCCATTGTTCTTGATCTAAAAATTTATGTCCGCCAGCTTCAACAATTTTAGAAAAAGCTCTTAAAATACTGGGAATACTTCTCTTTTCATCATAATTTTCAAATAATTGATCAATGAAACGATTAGTATGAACCTTAACTTCATCACCTAATTCTTCAAAACCTCTGTCTACTAAAAAACTAATGTTATCAACAGTATTAACTCCAAGTCTAAATAATTCAATAGTTTTATCATCAAAGTAACCAATTGGGTAGGCTCTTCCATTAGCATCAACAGTAGTAAAAGTCCAAGTTAATCCTTGCATATGTAAATTTAAATAATCATCAATCGCATCAGTAACTCTTTGTCCAGCATTTAAGCCAAGCACTTCAACATAAGCCATAATATCATCTCCTAAGATGATTATAACATAATGTTGTAAAGTATGATATAATAAATACGGATTGGAGGTACTATATGACAGTAAAAGACAAAATTGGTTTAAGAATAGATAGTTATTTAGCTGAAGAATTAAATTTATCTCGTAGTAAAGTACAAAAGTTAATTAAAGAAAAATTAGTTTTAGTAAATGGTAAAGAAGTGAGTAGTTCTTATAATGTAAAACTAGACGATGAGATAGAAGTAAATGATGATTTGAATTATGATATTAATGTTGAACCAGAAGATATAAAATTAGATATTGTCTATGAAGATGACGATTTGCTAGTTATAAATAAACCTAGTGGTATGGTAGTACATCCAGCTCCAGGGCATTATACAGGTACTTTAGTTAATGCATTACTTTTTTATTTAAATAAAGAAGCTACTACTAATATGAGACCCGGTATTGTTCATAGATTAGATAAGGATACTAGTGGATTAATGTTAGTAGCTAAGAATGATGAAATACTAGATAAGTTGTCAAATATGATTTCTAAAAAAGAAGTGGAAAGAAAATATTTAGCTATAGTAGATGGTTTAATCAAACATGATACAGGTACTATAGATGCTCCTATTGGAAGAGATATTAATGATAGACAAAAAATGGCCGTAACTGATCAAAATGCTAAAGAAGCAATAACTCATTTTAAAGTTTTAGAAAGATTTAAAAATAATACATTAATTGAATGTGTTTTAGAAACGGGAAGAACTCATCAAATAAGAGTTCATCTAGCTTATATAGGTTATCCTGTTACTAATGATCCGGCTTATAATAGAAAGAAAAGTACTGAGTTTGGACAAATGCTACATTCTTATTCAATTAAATTCAAACATCCAAAAACTAATAAAGAATTAGCTTTTACTGTAGAAGTACCTAAAGAATTTAATAATAAATTAGAAGAATTGAGAGAAGCGCTATAGCTCCTCTTTTATTGACTTTTTAATGAATTTATGCTATAATATAGCCGTTTTTAAAGGGGGAATAGTAATGATAGTAGAGTCACAAACACCACCACCAATTGTTAAGTCAAATGGTGAAAGAAAAGGATCTATTAAGGAAGGTCAACCTAATGAGATAAGTGTTCCAATTTATTGGGATGAAAGAGATAAGTATA
>CADBCT010000018.1 GCA_902793315.1 uncultured Erysipelotrichaceae bacterium | reverse complement strand
AAAACCTTATGCATTTTTAATTAAAAATTTCAAGAAAATACATATATTTTTGTTACTGTTAAGTTTTTATGTTGTTTACAAAATATTTGATGTTGCAAGTTTTATAAGTGATTATATGCAATTTGGGACATATGATTATTTTAATGATCCGGTAACTAAGCATATTAACCTTGTAATGCAAATAGCAATTATCTTAATATTTATCGGAGCTGCAGCACTATTATTTTTATTGAGATATAAACAAAAGCCATGGAAATTATATCTGATTCCAATCATTGAATATGCAGCGATGTTCTTTATATTGGGTATGATTAAGGGAATCTTTAATGCTTATAGTACTGTAATTAAAGCTACAGATGTTCGTCTGACTAGAGATTTATTAGTTCTAGTTGGAATTTCTCAGATTCCTGCTATCGCGGTCTTTGTAATGCGTGTCTTTGGCTTAGATAAGAAAAGATTTAATTTTAAGCAAGATGAAGAATATTTAGGACTAAGCGAAGCTGATCGAGAAGAAATTGAAATAAGTTTAGATGTTGATAAAGATTCTTTTAAGAGATTTTTTAGAAGGACAAAGAGAAATGTTTCTTATTTTTATATCGAACATAAGAAGATATGTATTGGAATTCTCGCAATATTAGTAATTGGTGGTGTGTATAATTCTTATAAACATTTCTTTGTTACAAACAAATCGTATTCTGAAGGAGAAGTATACTCTGCTAATGGATATACAATGCGAATAAATAAAGCATATTATACAAACAGAGATTATGCAGGAAATGTAATTTCAAAGAAAAGTGATTTTGTGATTGTAGATTTAATAGTTAAGAACAATTCACAACCTAGAACTATTGAAATGGAAAACTTTCATATAAAAAACGGAACTAAAGACTATGTTTCAACCAGAAAAACATATGAAAATGAGTTTGCTGATTTAGGTACTACCTATAATATTGTTAAAGAATTAAAAAGAGATGAACAGACTTCTTTCATTATAGTTTATAAAGTGGATAAAGATTTGGATAAAGACAAATTTGTTATGTATTATCAAGAAAAATCTGGATATTTGAGAAAAATAAAGATAAAAATAAATGATATTAGTAAAATAGAAAAGCAAAAGAATTTAAAACTTGGAGAAGACTTGAAAATTGATATAGTTAATAATCGTGATACTATTAGTTTTGATGAAATTGAAATTCAAAAGACTTCTTCATATAGAATAAAAAAGTGTTCTTCTGACAGATGTGATTTTGAAAATGTTGCTATTACTGCACCAGATGGATTTAAAGTTTTAAAAATCAATTTTGGATCAGAAGTGTATGGATCAACAAAAATATTGGAGATTATTAAAAAATATAGTAAAATTGTTTATGAAGATAGTGATAAGTCTATTAAAAAAATAGATGTCAAAAGTCTTACAAACAAAAAATATTATGGAAAAACATTATATTTACAAGTACCAGATGAATTAAATGAAAATTCTAAATTAATAATCAATTTAATAATACGTAATAAAGAATATAATTACGAATTATATTAGGAGGCTTTTATGAATCGTGGAAATTTAAAAAAAATTAAATTTATTGTAATCTTAGTGGTAATAGTAGTTTTGGCTTGGACAATAGTAATAAAACCAATGATTACTTTTCACCAAAATGAAAAAACGTTAGAAAGTTCAGCTAAAAGATATTTTGAATTATATAGTCATGAATTGCCTACTGGAACTAGAGTAAGAACTGTATCTTTACAAAAACTATATGACGCTGGTTTAATAAAAGGTGATATTTTTATTCCATTAAGTAAAAAAACTTGTTCTAATACAAATAGTTGGGTTAAGGTTAGAAAAGAAAATGGTGAATATAAATATTATGTATATTTAGAATGTGGTCGATATAAGTCAAGTGTAGATCATAAAGGCCCTGTTATTAAATTGAATGGTAAAGAAGAGATTTCTTTAGGTAGAAACGAAAAATATAAAGAACAAGGTGTTAATAGTGTAAAAGATGCAGTCGATGGTAGTTTGGATACAAAAGATGTTATAATTAAAAGTAATGTTGATACTTCAAAAGCAGGAACATATAAAGTTGAGTATATAGCATTTGATAGTTTTTCAAACAAGACTGTAGTAACACGTAAAGTAAATGTTGTAGTAAAATTAGATAGTGAAGTAAAAAACGCTTTAGGTGATCAAACAAATTATAAAGGTGATCCTCTAAATAATTACGTAATGTTTTCACATATGTTATTTAGGATATATGGAATAGATTCTGACAATAATATAATCTTGGTATCTAATTCTGATATTGCTAATGTTAACTATAGTAAAATAGATGAATGGTTAGAATACTTTTATGACAATTTAAGTGATGAGTCTAAAAAGTTAATAGTTGAAAAGAAGTATTGTAATATGAAGCTAGCTGAAAATGAAGTAAGCACTACAAAAAAATGTACTTCATATACTGATAAGAAGAAAGTTTATATTCCTTCTGTAATTGAAGTTATGAACGGAAGCGATGAAATCGGTTACAATTACATGAAAAGATTTACGATGTCATGGGTATCTAATACAAAAAATGACAAAGAGGCATATTTAACCAGAAGTGTTTTCTATGGAGACTATTATGACAAAGATTTTATGGCTTATGATATTAATGATAATTATGGCGTAAGACCTATGCTTACGATTAAAGGAAATTTATTAATTAAGTCAGGCGAAGGAAGCGTTAGTGATCCATATTTGATTGGCGATACAAAACCAGTCAAGGGTGGAACTGCAGTAAACAAATGTGAATGTGGTGAATATGTTGCCGTTGATAAAACAGTTTTTAGAATAATTAAACCAGAAGCAGATGGAACAGTTAAAGTTGTTAGTGATGGGGTTTTAAGTGATGAAATATTGCTTGAGGGAAATCCAAATAGTGAAAAAATCACATATGATCCTAAAAATAAAAATAGTGTTGCTTATAGTATAATTAACAAAGCAGATAATTATTTGGATACATCAATGTTTACAAAACATGAAGTAGAAGTTCCAATTTATAAAAATAAAATTGTTTATGGAGAAGAAATTGAAACAAAAAAATATAATCTAATATTAGCAGCTCCAAATATGTATGAAATGTTTAGTGCTCAAACAACTAATGCAAGTGGGCAAGGTTCTTATTGGTTAATTAATACATCTCAAGCAGAAAGAACTGGAGCAGCTATTCAAGATGTTGGTATACCTATGAACGACAGAATTACCAAATATGACCGATATGGTTTAAGAGTTACAGGATATTTGAAAAAAGGCACTGTAGTAGTTAGTGGAAATGGCTCTTACTTTAAACCGTATAAGCTTAAATAAATAGGTGTGATTATAAATGAAAAAAGCAAAAAAAAATAAATTTAAGATAAAAAAGAAGACTTTGATTTCATGTGTGGTACTCTGTTGTATATTATTAGTGATATTAGTTATAATGATAATACTAGATAATCATGAATACTATTCGGTAGTTAGTAGAGTAGACAAGGTAAAAAAAGAAGTAAAAAAAGAAAAAAATCAAAAAATAGATTATCGAACAATCGGATGGATAAGAGTTCAAGGTACTAATATTGATTATCCAATTATTCAACATATCGAAGAAGCAGAAGGAGAAGATGTATATCCGGTTGAAAAAGAAAGCTATTTTTGGTCAAGGAATAGCGATGATAAATTACATAATAATATGTTAATAAACGGTCATAATATATTTAATTTGTCGTCACAACCTAAAAGAAAATCAAAGTTATTTAAAAGAGCAGAAGAATTAATGTCATTTGTGTATTATGATTTCGCTAAAGAGAATGAATATATTCAATTAACGATAGATGATCATGACTATATATATAAAATCTTCTCTGTGGCTTTTATAGATGGTTCAGATGCAACATTTCTACCACATCTTGATGATATATCTATTAAATCAATGAAGAACTTTTTGACTATTTTGAATCAAAATAGCATATACGATTATGATGTTGATGTAAATGAAAATGATAAAATAATTAGTGTTATAACATGTAATAGAATATTTTCTGATGATAGTAAAGAAGTAATATATATAAATGGTAGACTGCTTAGAGAAAACGAAAAGATTAAAAATTATGGGGTTAAGAAAAATAAAAAATATGGTATTTTAGAGGATTTATGGGAGGATGTTGAAGATGAAGAAGTTTAGTAGGTTGACATTTTTTGCAATAGGAACGATTTGCTTAGTTATGTTATTTGGTTGTAAAAATGTATTTGCTGAAGTTACTCCTGTTGAAGTAACCAGTAAGACCGAGTTTGATAATCTGGTTAATGACAGAAAAACAAAATGTAATAGAGAAAAAAGAGAAGTAGAAAACAAAGCTGGAACTAGGTATGGTATTGATATGGAATTATCAGATACTGGAAAAAGTTATAATATAACTATGAGTGTGAATAATTTTAGTAGTGTTCTTGCTCCAATAAAAGATAAAATAAAATTTGTAGTTAATTCGATGTCATATGAAGATGCGGTTACTGGAGATGAAAGGGCAGAAGCAGTTGTTTTTAATACTACAAATACTGCTCTTACAGTTGCTACTCCTAGGATTAATGTTAAGAGACCTAGGACTAGTGATGCTGACGTGGTTGGATTTGGTACAACTGAAATAGTATTGAAGTCTGATGGATTTTATGATCCGGATTTAAAAGAAGCTTGCCTTCATACTTATCATTTGATAGAATGGGTACCAAAAAAAGATGCTCAAGGTAGAGTTATGAAGGATAGTAAAGGTGAGGTCATAAAGGAGAAAAAATTAAAAGAAGAATATGTATCAAAGCCAGGTAAAATTACGATAACACTAACTTCAACTGATGCTGGATCAAGTTCTAAAAATACGCTAGAAAGTCCAAAACATCCTGATAATGTTACACTTATTACTACTAATTTAAATGATGAGGATATTGATTGTACAAAGAGTTATCCTGCAGGAAGCTTTAATGCTAATTTCTGTGCGGCATTAGATGGTGCTGATAATGTTGATGATCCTACTGCAGGCCAAACTTTCTCATGTGATGCTACTAAATTTAGTACTGAAAGTAATTATTATGTTAATAAAAATAAGTTTTATCATATAACAAAGGATCAACGAAAAACACAATATCATTATAATTATAATGAATGTTACAAAGAAACAGTAAATGCATGGTGTAATATTACTTGTAAAGAAGTAGTTACCGTAGAATATGGACCACCAGTAGCTACTAAAGCTGGTCTTTGTTTTGAATATAAAGTGCGTGTAACTAGCCATGTGAATTGTTTTTCTGATTCTAATGATATTAGGTCTTATGATAGTACAAGGACGGACGGAAAACCACGTCCATATACAGGTTATTGTACTCCTACACCTATATGTACTACAGGTAAATTTAATGCAGATATATCAGATTATAATAATCAAGGTGGTCCAGATGAAGATTTTGATATTTGCGTAAATAATTGTGATCATGGCAAATATACAGAAAAATGTAGTCGCAAGTGTTATAAAGAAGTATATGAAGGTATGACTAATAAATCAACAGGTAAAGAAATATCTTATGATGATGTCTTACTTGACAGTAACAATAGTGAAAAAATTTATACTAATACTACAAAATATGGATATTATTGTAATACAGCTGGTCAAATTATTTGGCTTAATGGGCATAATAATGATCAAAAAGATGAAATTGATAGTTTAAAAGAAAATGCTGATAAGCGTGTAGCTATGAACGAAGAACATTCTAGAGAAGACCCAAGATGGTATTGGCTTAATAGAAACTGGGGTTATAGAAGTAGTAGATGTAATCATAGAAATAGTAATAAACAATATTGTAGAGATGTAAGATACCAGTGTTATAAAAATAGTGGTATTCCATGTCAATGTAAATGCGGAGAAAAATGTAAGTGGCTTGGTTGTAAAGGACCAGTGTATATAAATCCGTCTTATCCACAAGAAGGAACTCATATATATAGTGATCAAAACTATATTCAATATAGAGCTGGGAATGGTGCTAGTGATTGGCATAACAATGCTGATGCATACAATAGTTTAAAACGTGAATGCTTGGCTAAATCTATTTGTAGTACAAATACATCAGTATATACAATTAAAGTTGGAAATCTAGAAAAGACTGATTCTTTGACTGGTGGACAACAAAATGAGGCAGCAACAAATTCAGAAATAATTAGAGAATTTGCAGGATGTTATAAATACAATGAAAATGCTTCGACAAGCGCAGAAAAAGAATCTAGAATATATAGAGCTGAGTGGACTTTACCAAGCTCATGGATTGGTATTAAGTATGGTGAATTAACATATAAGAATCCAAATTCATCAACTTATCTTGAAAGAAAAAATCAACATTGTTTACCACTTGATGAGGAGGATGTAAACTCTGTATGGTGGAATTATTACTATACTAAGGAAGTTGGTGAGCCACCAGCAGTTATTAATGATACAACTACTGAATACAGTGTTCATTCAAATGTCTTTAAGGCAGTGTGTGAAAATAGTGCTAGTGATAGTACAACTACAACAACTACAACAACAACTACAAGTGGAATTGCTTGTCATTGGAGAATTACAGATGATGATATTAAGAACTTTGAACCAACATATAATATTACTGCAAGTACTAGTAAATTTGGTTTATCTGAATGGAAGTTCAATATTAACTGTTTCTATGCTACTAATAGTAATATATGTGATCCTTATTCATCAACAACAACATCAGAAGATAAAGATCCAAAACCAACTAGTGTTGATGATAGCTGTAAACCAGGTGGTAAAGTAATTAGGACAATCGATTTAAATCAAATGTTCCCAGCTACAAGTGGTACTGTACAAAAAGATCCATCAAAAGCAGGAAGAAATCCTGGACTTAACTGGACTAAATATGCAATAAATGAAAAGAAGGATCCAAAGTATCAAAGTAATCCACCTAAATATATGGAATGGATTCAAAAAAATGGATATAATGTATATTCAGAAGACAATCTTGATTATGAAGTAATACTAACCCGTGAAAAGATAAGAGATATCAAGGGTGACACAGCAGCAACTGATTTCAAGTACAATGGATTTAAAGGAGACTATGAAGTTCATAGTACAGTTAACTATAAGAGTAATCTGTTAAGAGAAATTCTAGAAGGATTTACAAAATATCCAAATGATATATCTTTAAAATGTAATAATATGAAAAACTATGCTGGAAACGAATGTCAAACATTTAATTAGGAGGTAAAAAACATATGAATAAAGGAATGTTAACAGTTGGTATAATTTTACTAAGTCTTATTTCATTACTATTATTAAATGTCTTAAGTAATTATTCGACTGGCGGAGAATTAGATTATTATTTGGTTAAAGAAACAACAGATGCTGCTATGGAAGATGCAATTGATTATGTCTTCCTAAGAACTTGTGGTCTATATAGAATTGATAAAGAGAAATTGGTTGAAAGTTTTGTGTATCGTTTTGCAACTAGTGTCGATGGAAGTAGAGGATATACAATCAGATTTTATGATATCAATGAAGTTCCACCTAAAGTTAGTGTTCAAGTTAATTCTGATACAACATTAACTTTTAAAGCAAAACAAGGAAAAAAATATAACGAGAATTCTGATTATGATAAGCATTACGAGGATTCTCCAATGGATATTTCAACAAGTTATGATGCAATCTTAGAAACAACGGATGTTGATAACTTAGTTGTTGAAGAGGGATTGAAAAAGATGCAAACTACTAGTCCAACTTATGAACAGTGTAGGGCATTAATCGAAGAAGGGTAATGTAAAATGAGAGAAAAAAAAGGATTAGTTGTGCTAATTATATTCCTATTGCTTATAATACTAGGATTAGGTGGATATATAGCAGTTGATAAATTAATTTTGAATAAAAATGATGAAGAGGTACGCACTGTTGTAACTATCGATGATAACAATATCGACTTGAATGCTTTATATCAGATTGGTGATACATTAACTAAATTTGATAATGCATTTAATGATTTAAATTCAAATTATTTCGGTTATTTATATCAAATAGATCAAAGATTGATGGCTAGTAAATTTGATAATGGAGCAGCATTATTTGTTGCTATGCATGATGATATGGTAGGAACAAGTTCGGCTCAATATTTAATAGGTGGAAATGTAAAAAAAGAATTTGAAAAGATTTTTGGAAAGAATTTAGTTTATAAACCTGCTAATGTTGCTGCCGGAAAATCATTTAATATCATTTATAATGAAGGAAATGGAAATTTTACATATACGGCTCCAACAATGACTAATGTTTATGCTAGTCAATATATCACTAAAAATATGAAGACTGAATTAGAAAATGATATGGTTAAAATTACCAGAAGAGTATTCTTTGTGGAATACAAAAGTGGTGAAGGAAGTAGTGATATTACAAAAGTAGATATCTATACAAACCATAATAAAAATAAATTGGTTGGATCTTTAAACTTAAGAAATAATGTTTTAAGTGAAGAAGAAGTTTTAGCTAAGTTTGCTTCAAAGCTAGATAAGTATGTATTTACTTTTAAACAAAATGATAAAGTAGATGAATATTGCTTCTACTCAATTGAAAAAGTTAAATAAAAAAGGAAAGTGTCAATTGACAAATACTTTCCTTTTGTTTTTATAACTAAAGAATAATATGGTATAATGAGTATGGAGTGATATTATGGATATTAAAATTCAAGATGTCAATATAAATTACATACAATATGGTAAGGGAAAAGATATATTATTACTTCATGGTTGGGGTCAAAATATTGAAATGATGAAACCTTTAGGTGATGCTTTTGCCGATAGATTTAGAATTACTATTATAGATTTTCCGGGTTTTGGTAAAAGTGAAGAACCAAAAGAACCTTGGGATATTGAAAAGTATAATTTAATGTTAGAAGTATTTGTAAAAGAGGTAGGAATTAAAAAACCAATTGTTATTGGACACTCTTTTGGTGGTAGAGTTGCTATTAGATATTCAGCAAGAAATCCCATTGAAAAACTAGTTTTATTTGGAAGCCCTTGTATTAGAATTTCTGAGGAATTACCATTATCAGTTAAATTATTAAAGAAATTAAAAACTCTGCCTGGAATGAATAGTCTAGGAGAGTATATGAAACAATATATTGGTTCTAGAGACTATAAAGCTGCAAGTCCTATTATGCGTCAAACTCTTGTAGACGTAGTTAATGAAGACTTATCGAAATTTGCTAGAGAAATTGAAGAACCAACTTTGCTAATCTGGGGAGAACATGATACAGAAGCACCAGTTAATGAAGCAAAAGAATTAGAAAAAATAATGATTGATGCAGCTTTAATTATATTACCAGGTACACATTATGCTTATTTAGAAAATTTATCACGAGTTATAAGCATTTTAAATAATTTTTTCTAGGAGGAAGTCATAAATGATAATATATATAGTTTTATTGATTTCATTTATAATAATTAATTTTTATAAAACAAAACGATCTCTTCATATGCTTCAACAGAATTTATATAATGAAAATAATCGTTATTTAAAATGGGTAATTAAGAATAAGAACCAATTTATTGATTTAGATTTATTAGTAATTATAATTGCAATTTTAGGAAGATTGTTTGTTTATAATAATGAATTTATTGGATCTTTATGTCTTATTATTATGTCTTTAATAAATATATTACTTGCTAATAGATGGAGAATAAATTTATTAAATGATCAAAATAAAAAGAAATTAGTTGTAACAGCTAGAATAAAAAGATTATTAGTTACAATCATAGTATTATTTGCAATACCAGTAGTTTTACTATTCTTGAATATTGATGTTTCAAAAATGGTATGGATGCTATTCTTAGTATTAACTTTAATGACATATTTAAATACAATAGTAGTATTTATAGCTAAGATAATTAATACACCAATAGAAAAATGTGTATATTTACATTTTAAAACTAAAGCTCAAAGTAAATTGAAGAGTATGAGTAATCTAAAGATAATAGGTATTACTGGTAGTTATGGAAAAACTAGTAGTAAAAGAATACTAGCAGATGTTTTAAATATAAAATATAATGCATTACCTACACCTAGAAGTTTAAATACTTATAATGGATTAATTATGACAGTTAATAATTATATGGACAAGTTTACAGAAATATTTATTGCTGAAATGGGTGCTTATGTTAAAGGTGAAATAGCTGGATTATGTAGATTAGTAAAACCTAAATATGGTATTTTAACAACTATAGGTACGGCTCATTTAGAAACGTTTGGTAGTCAAGAAAACATTCAACAAGGTAAATTTGAACTTATAGAGTCTTTGCCTAGTGATGGTTTTGGTATTTTAAATGGTGATGACCCACTACAAGTTTCTTATAAATTAAAAAATAAGGTTAAAACTATTTGGGTTGGTATTGATAATAAAGATGTTGATGTCCATGCATCTAATATAAAGTGTTCTAATAAAGGTACTTCGTTTGATGTTACTTTTAAGGGAGATTCTAAGAAATATCATTTTGAAACTAAATTACTTGGTAATCACAATGTTTATAATATTCTAGAAGCTATTGCTTGTGGCAAAGAATTTGGAATAGAAATAGAGGAATTGATAAAAGCAGTTGCTGGAGTAAGACCTATAGAACATAGATTAGAATTAAAAAAACTCGGCGATTTCTATATGATTGATGATGCTTATAATTCAAACCCAGTAGGTGCTAAAAGAGCTTTAGAAGTATTAAATATGATGCCTGGTATAAAGGTTGTTGTTACTCCTGGAATGATTGAATTAGGAGATAAAGAAGAAGAATACAACAAAGCATTTGGAGAACAAATAAGTGAAGTTGCAGATTATGTGGTGTTAATTGGTGAGAAAAAAACTAAACCAATAAAAGAAGGACTATTAGAAAAAAACTTTGACAAAGAAAAAATAATTGTATTTAATGATGTTAGAGAGGCATATCTTTTTATAGAAGGATTAGTTGGTAAAGAAGAAGTATATGCACTATTTGAAAATGATTTACCAGATACTTATAATGAAAAATAGGAGAGTGAGTATATGAAAATAAAAGTAGGAGTTATTTTTGGTGGAGAAACAGTTGAACATGAGGTAAGTATCATTTCAGCTATTCAAGCTATGAATAAAATGGATGAAGAAAAATATGAAATTGTACCAATCTATATTACTAAAGATAGAGAATGGTATACTGGTGATATGCTAAAAGATATTGATTCTTTTCAAGATCTTAATTTAATAAAGAAATATAGTACTAATGTAGTTTTATATTATAAAGATGGTAGTTATGTATTACAGAAGAAATCAGGGTTAGTTAAGAGAGTAGTAAAAGAAATAGACATTGCTTTCCCAATTGTTCATGGAACTAATGTAGAGGATGGAGTATTACAAGGTTATCTACAATCAATTGGTATACCTTTTGTAGGACCAGATGTTTATGCAGCAGTTGCTGGACAAGATAAAACTATCATGAAAGATATCTGGAATAGTATTGGTCTTCCTATGACTAAGTATGTATGGTTCTATGATGTTGATTATCGTAGAGATCCAGAAGAAGTAATAAAGAAAATCAAAAAAATAAAATTCCCAGTTATTGTTAAACCAGCTACTACTGGTTCAAGTGTTGGAATTAGTATTTGTGATGATGAAGAAAGTTTAAAAGAAGGCATTGATAATGCAGTTCAATATGATACGAAGATTTTGGTAGAAGAAGTAGTAGAAAATTTAAAGGAAGTAAATATTGCTGTACTAGGTAATCATGAACATCAAAAGGTTAGTGAAATAGAAGAAGTTTTATCAAATAATAAATTTTTAACATATGCTGATAAATATATCGGTGATGGTAAAGGTGGGAAATTAAAAGGATTTAAGAAACCAGTAAAAGCTTCTAGTAAAGGAATGGCTTCTGCTAATCGTAAATTACCTGCTGATTTAGATAGAGATTTAAGATATGAAATAGAAGATATTGCTATTAAAGCATTTAAGGCATTAGGTACTTCTGGTAATTCTAGAATAGATTTCTTAATCGATGAAAAAGCTAAGAAAATATACATTAATGAAATTAATTCAATACCAGGAAGTTTAGCTTACTATTTATGGGATGCTAAAGGAATTAATTTTACTTCAGTACTTGATGATATGATTAATATTGGAATTAAAGATTATAAAAAACGTATTAGTAAAGTACATTCATTTGAATCAAATATTCTTCAAGGATTTGCAGCTAGGGGTGGAGTAAAAGGAATGAAAGGAACAAAAGGGAAGTTGAGATAACTTCTCTTTTTATAAAAAAAAGGAACTTAAATAAGTTCCTTTTAATATGCAATGGTGGGCTGTTAGGGACTCGAACCCTAGACCCACTGATTAAGAGTCAGTTGCTCTACCAACTGAGCTAACAGCCCATTTCCAAGTTGCATATATATTTTATCGTAAAAATCTAATATTTACAAGTGTTTTTTAGAAAAATAAATGTAAATAATGTGTTTAAAATACTTGACTTTAAATCTTTTTTTATAGTATTCTATTATTGCAACTGAAATAGCAAACTTAAAAAAACAACTTTTTGGTTGCAAAAATCCATAAAACATAGTATAATTATGGAGTACGAATGAGATGGACCTGTAGCTCAGTTGGTTAGAGCACACGCTTGATAAGCGTGGGGTCACAGGTTCAAGTCCTGTCAGGTCCACCATTTATGCCTCAATAGCTCAGTTGGTTAGAGCACTTGACCGCCATTTTATTTGGCGAGTTGGTGAAGTGGCTTAACACACTGCCCTTTCACGGCAGCATTCACGGATTCGAATTCCGTACTCGTCACCATATGAATATTAGACACCTTAAGGTGTTTTTTTATTTGACTTTAGTATATATAATTATTAAAATTAATATAGGTAGGAGTGATAAAATGGCATTAAACTTTTCACTACAAGAAATGCAATCAACATTAGAAATAGCTACTGAACAAACAGCTAAATATACTGAATCAATTGAAGTAATTGATAATTGTATGAAGGAATTAGAAAAAGTATTAAAAAGTAATGAAGTAAAACTATATGAAGATATAATCGATAAATATAATAGTAAAAAGCAAAGTCTATATAGTGCTAAAGAAAAAATGAAAAATTTTTGTGATGTAATCAATCAGAAAATATTAGAGTTAGATGAAGCAGCAGATTCTGCTAGAACTAATTTTGAATAGGGGATGAAGATATGACACATAGTAATGAAATAGATTTTGAAGGAATTAAAGCAGTAACAGATGAGCTTAAAAGAGCAATAGAGCAAGCAGAAACTAGTTTAGATACAATCAATAGTGAAATAGTTGAAGCTGTTGGAGTAGAAGGCAGAGCTTGGACAGGGGAAGCAGCAGTTGCTTTTAGAAATTCTTGGGATGAACTTGCTGCAAATATTAAGGAATATAAAACAATTATTAATAATCAAATTAGTAATATTAAAATGGCTACAGATAAGATGGCTAAAACAGAAGAAAGCTAATAAAACATTGACAATTAAGGCTTAAATGTGCGATAATATATGTGCGGACGCAAAGAGGAATGGAGTAGTACTCAAGAGGCTGAAGAGGCGCCCCTGCTAAGGGTGTAGGACGGGCAACTGTCGCGAGAGTTCAAATCTCTCCTACTCCGCCATATAAAGAAAACGAACTCGTTGTTTACGAGTTTTTTTGTTGCTATTTTTCTATAGTTATTCTATGACTTTTATGATATAATTTGTACAAGGAGTGTAGTTATATGGCTAATTTAATCAGAAAATTCTTTAATGACTTTAATGATATAACTGAATACTATAATTTTTTAGTTAAAAAAACCAAGGATCATGAATATGTAGAAATAACTAATGAGTGGTTAATTGATAACTACTATTTATTAGTTGAACACAAAAATAATATCTTGAATAATAAAAGTGAAATTCAAAAAAACGCTAAAATTATTAATGATAATTATTTTATTTTAAAGAATATTATTACTAA
Source organism: uncultured Erysipelotrichaceae bacterium (assembly GCA_902793315.1). Classification (GTDB taxonomy): domain Bacteria; phylum Bacillota_I; class Bacilli_A; order RF39; family UBA660; genus UBA3789. The sequence continues at coordinate 17,033 of CADBCT010000018.1, read as the reverse complement.
AAGAAACTATAATATTAATTTTAAATATTTAGTAGAAGAATTAAAAGAATTAGAAACTACTAGTAATAAGATTTTTACATATCGAGAATTATCTTATATATTTACTACAATTATTTTTATTTATACTGATCGTTTGAATAACTTATGTCGCGAAGAATGTAGAAAACTAATTAATAAAGAAGCTATAAATAATATTATTAGTAATAATGAACACTACACTTTAAAAACATTTATTCCTGATAATTTTGATATTAATAATAATGGTAATTATATTTTTGAAATTAATAATCAATTACATAAAATTGGTAGTGAAAGCAACGAATTGTTTAAGGAATTAAATGAGTATTTACAAACTAACAATGTTAGTATTAAAGAACTAATTAATGATGAATATCAAAGTAAAATTGATAATAATATTTTAATTTCTAATATTTTTAATGATTTAAAAGATATAAATGAGTACTCTTTAAGTAAACTTTATGAAAAAGTATCTGCTACTGAAAAATTATTATTAACAGATCCTGTGTATAAAGAAATGACTGTTGAGTCTAAAAATCTATATCGTGAAAGAATAGTTGAACTTGCTAAAAAAAATCATATGCATGAATATACTTATCTTGAAAAAATATTTGATAAGAAAAAGCATATTGGTTTTGAACTATTTAAGCAAAAAAATAATAAAGTTAGAGTCTTTGCTTATATATTTACTTTATTAGCTTTGACAGTATTAGCTACATTATTCTTATCTAAGTTCTTTATAGGTTATCGTATTTTAGGATTTATAGTTCTATTTATTCCAATTAGTCAATTATTTAGTCAAATAATTAATGAGTTTTTAATTCGTTTTTCAAAAACTAGAGTACTTCCTAAATTGGATTATTCTAAAGGAATACCAAAAGAGTCAAAAACTATGGTAGTAATACCTACAATTGTAGCTAATAAAGAAAAAATAAAAGAAATGTTTGATACTTTAGAATTATTTTATTTAATTAATAAATCAGATAATTTGTTTTTTACTCTTTTAGGTGATGTGAAAGCTGCTAGTGAAGAAATTATGCCCTGGGATGAAGAAGTTACTAATTATGGTAAAGAGTATGCAGCTAAACTAAATGAGAAATATAAGAAAGATATATTCTTCTATATTTATCGTAAACGTTTATGGAATGAAAAGGAAAACCAATATTTAGGTTATGAAAGAAAAAGAGGAGCATTATTACAATTTAATAAGATATTACTTGGTGAAGATTTAGATGAGAAAAAATATTTTAATGCTAATACACTTCATGGAGCTAAATTGGGTATTAAATATGTTATAACTCTTGATACTGATACTAAGTTGGTTTTAAATTCAGCACTTAATCTAGTAGGAGCTATGGCTCATCCATTAAATAGACCAGTTCTTGGTAAGAGTGAAAAGAAAGTAGTTAGTGGTTATGGTATTATGCAACCTCGTGTTAGTGTTGATATTGAAGCTACTAATAGAAGCTTGTATAGTCAAATATTTGCTGGTATAGGTGGATTTGATACTTATTCTGCTGTTACTCCAAATGTATATCAAGATTGTTTTGGAGAAGGTAGTTTTGTTGGAAAAGGTATTTATGATTTAGAAGTATTTAATAAAGTTTTAGATAATACTTTCCCAGATAATTTAATATTATCTCATGACTTATTAGAAGGTAATTACTTGAGATGTGGATATGTATCTGATATTGAATTGATTGATGATTTTCCATCTAAATTCTTAGTAGATATTACTAGACAACATCGTTGGGCTCGTGGTGATGTTCAAATTATTGGCTGGCTACGTAATAAAGTTAAGAATAAAAATGGTCGTAGAGTAAATAATCCAATTAATTTATTAGGTAAATATAAGATATTAGATAATATTATTAGAATGTTTTTAAACCCAATGTTATTATTAACTCTATTACTTGCTTTTACAGGAAGTTTTAAAAGATCAGTTTTTTGGGTTTGCTTTGTTATCTTAGAAATTGCAGTATCTATTTTATTCTTCTTAAAGAGTAAAATGGCTAAAAAAGATAAAAATAAACAAGAAATTTATTATAAGAATTTATATTTTGGTGGAAGAAGTATTCTCTTAAGATCTTATATCGTATTTATAACTATTCCTTATTATAGTAAGTTATATATGGATGCTTTCTTTAGAACAATGTATAGATTGTTCTATAGTCATAAAAATTTGTTAAATTGGATTACTGCAGAAGAAGTAGAAAAAACTGTTAATGGTGATTTAAAGAATTATATTCGTAATTTTAGTTTTAATATTTTTACAAGTTTTGTATTTATTGTAATTGGTTATATTACAAATAATTATTTAGCTTATTTATTAGCGGCAGTCTTTTTAACTGGACCATTTGTTTTATACACAGTTAGTAAGACAATTGATTATCATTCAGTAGATTTAAAAGAGCGTAAGATTGATGAAATAGAAGATTTGGCTTTAAGAACTTGGAAATATTTCGAAGATAACTTATGTGAAGAATATAATTTCTTAATACCAGATAATTATCAAGATAATCGTGAAGAGAAGCTTGATATGAGAACTTCTCCAACTGCTATAGGTTTTTCATTGAGTAGTGTTGTTTGTGCATATGAATTAGAATTTATTGATGAAGAAAAAGCTATTAATTTACTTGAAAAGATAATAAGTTCAATTGATTCATTAGAAAAATGGCATGGTCATTTATACAATTGGTATGATATTAGAACTAAAAAAGTATTAAATCCTCAATTTGTATCTACAGTTGATTCAGGTAATTTAATTGCAAATGTTATTGTAGCTAGAGAGTTCTTAGAAAAAAAGAATCAACATAAATTAGTTAAGACATGTGATAAATTAATCAAGGGAGCCAATTTTAAAAAACTATATACTAAGAAAGATGTTTTCAGTATTGGTTATGATGATAATGAAAGTAGATTATCAATTTATAATTATAATAAATTTGCTAGTGAATCACGTTTGACAAGTTATATAGCTATTTGTTTAGGATTTGTTCCAAATAAGCATTGGTTCTCATTAGATAAGTCATTAACTACTTATAAAGGTCATAAGGGACTTATATCATGGTCTGGAACAGCTTTTGAGTATTATATGCCATTATTATTCATGAAAAATTATAATAATACTTTAATGGATGAATCATATAATTTTGCACATTTCTGTCAAAAAGATTATATTAGTAAAGTTTCCCATAAACTACCTTGGGGTATTTCTGAATCAGCTTATAATGAATTAGATAATTCATTAAATTATAAGTATAAAGCTTTTGCTACTCCACAGCTTAAAGCTAAAGAAGATAAAGAAAATAGGATTGTTTTATCTCCATATTCTTCTTTAATGGCTATGGAAATGTTCCCAGAAGATGTTTATGAAAATATTGTTAAATTTAAAGATTTAGATATGTATGATAATTATGGTTTATATGAAGCTTATGATTATGATAATAAAGGAGTAGTTAAATCATATTTTGCTCATCATCAAGGAATGAGTTTATTAGGAATAACTAATTATTTAAAATCAGGTATTATTAAGAGATATTTCCATTCAAATGTTAATATTAGAACTTTTGAAATTCTTTTAAAAGAAAAAGTTCAAGTTAAGACAAGTATTGATATGAAGATGGCTAGATATAAGAAATATAATTATAAGAAAGAAGTAGTTGAGAATGATATTCGTGCTTTTGATTACATTTCTTATTTACCAGAAATGTCTGTTTTATCAAACAAAAAATATTCTTTGATTATGAATGATAGAGGAGATAGTTTCTCAAGATATCGTACATTACAATTAAATCGTTATCGTAAAGTTACAGAACAAGATTATGGTATATTCTTATTTATAAAAAATTTAAAAACTAATTATATTTGGAGTAATACATATGCACCAATGAATATTAAACCAGATAAGTATGAGGTTGTTTTTGCTTCAGATAAGATTAAGTTTATGCGTAAAGATGAAAATATTTCTACTAAAACAGAAATAGCAGTTTGTAAAAATCATCATGCAGAAATTAGAAAAATTACTTTTAAAAATGATAGTGATGAAGATGTTAATTTAGAATTAACTAGTTATACTGAACCAATTCTTTCAGAGAATATGAATGATGTTAGTCACAGAGTATTTAATAATATGTTTATTAAAACAGAATTTGATTCTAATAGTAATAGTCTAATTGCTAGAAGAAAAGCTAGAGGGGAATCTAATTTAAGTAGTTATATGCTTACTAGATTAATTATTGATGAACCTGTTGATAAATACTCTTATGAAACGGAAAGATTAAATTTTATTGGTCGAAGTAATTTTATTAATAATGCTGAGGCTTTGAATAAAGAATTGTCTAATTATGCTGGTGATAATTTAGATCCGGTTTTATCATTAAGAAATAAGGTTTTAGTTCCTGCTAATAGTCAAAAAATTATTTATATGGTTATTGGATTTGGACGAAGTAGAGAACAAATAGTAGATATTATTAACAGTTATAATAATTCTTATGATTTAGAGAGAGCATTCTTAGTTTCAAGTTTAATGAATACTATTAATACTAAGAACATGAACATAACTGGAGATATGATGCGTACTTTTAATATAATGCTTAATTATTTATATCAAACTACTAGAATATCTGTTTCTGAAGAAAGAATGAATTATTTGCGTAAGAATGCTTTAGGACAAACAGGCTTATGGAAATATGGTGTAAGTGGAGACAGACCAATTATTACTGTTGAAATAACAGATATTAGTGGTATGAGTTTTGTAAGTGAAATATTGAAAGCTTTTGAGTATTTTAAAAATAAGTCAATATTTGTTGATGTAATTATTATTAATAAAGAAAAGAGTCAGTATGCTGAAATAATTGAAAAGACTGTTAAAGATGAAAAATATCGTATGTATACTTTGAATAGTTTTTATCATACACCTGGTAGTATTACAGTTATTAATGCAGAAGATATTACTAGTGAAGATCAAAGTTTATTAGATATTGTTCCAAGACTAAGATTTGTAGTTAATGATCATACTAGTCTAAAAGAAGCAGTTGCTGAACTTCAAAAAAATAATACTGTTACTGAATATCAACCAGTTGAAAGAGAGATTAATATCTCGTTTGATAAGAAAGAAAGACTTTCTCAAGATAATGGATATGGTGGATTTAAAAGTAATGGTAAAGAGTATGTTATTTATAATAAGAATACTCCAACACCATGGACAAATGTAATTGCCAATGAAAACTTTGGAACTATTATTACTAATAATGGTTGTGGATATACGTATGCATATAATTCAGGAGAATTTAAAATTTCTTCTTGGACTAATGAAACAGTTATTAATGATCAAAGTGAAGGATTTAAATTTAATGGAAAATTATTTGATCCTGAAAAATGTACTCATGGATTTGGTTATAGTATTTTAGAAAGTGAGACAGATGACTTTAAACATGAGATAACTGAGTTTGTTGCAAATAAAGATACAGTTAAAATTTACTTGATGAAATTAAAAAACAAGAAAAATAGTTCTAAAAAAGTAGAAGTAGAGTTCTGGATAAATCCTACTTTTGGTAATTTTGAAGAAAAGACATCTCGTCATATTCTTACTGAATTTATGGGAGCAGATAATTATTTAAAGATGCGTAATGTTTATAGTATCAATTATGGAGATATAAATGTCTTTATGACTTCTTCAGAAAACATTAAATTTGCTGAATGTAATAAGATGTTAATCAAAAATATCGTTGTTGATGTTGATTTAGATTCTGAAGAAGAAAAAACTTTAGTATTTGCCTTAGGATGTAGTCAAAGTGATAAAGAAAATCTAAGTTTAATTAAAAAGTTTACAGATATTTCTAACTGTAAAAAAGAATTAAAAACAGTTAAAGAAAATTGGTACAATACATTGAGTACTGTTCAAATAAAAACACCAGATGAAAGCTTTGATTATATGATAAATGGTTGGTATTTATATCAAACTATTTCAGCTAGGATTTTAGCTAAAGCAGGATTCTATCAAGTAAGTGGTGCTTTTGGTTATCGTGATCAACTACAAGATTCTATGAATATTGTCTTGGTAAATCCAAAATATACTAGACGTCAGATTTTAAATAATGCATCACATCAATTTGAAGAAGGAGATGTTCTTCATTGGTGGCATGAAATAAATCATTTCGGTTTAAGAAGTAAATATAAGGATGATTACTTATGGTTAGTTTATGCAACAATTAATTATGTTAATACAACTGGTGATTATGATATTTTAAAAGAACAAGTACCATATATTCTTGGTGAAAGACTAAGCGATTATGAAAATGAAAAGGGTATGGTATTTAGCTATTCTGATCATAAAGAATCATTATTAAAGCATTGCTTAAAATCACTTGAATTATCAATGACATCATTAGGTAAACATAAGATACCTTTAATGGGTGGAGGAGATTGGAACGATGGTATGAATCTCGTTGGTATTAAAGGTAAAGGGGAAAGTGTTTGGTTAGGTTTCTTCTTATATAATATTATTGATATGTTTACTGAGATGATGAAGAAGTATGATTCGAAATTTGATATTTCTAAATATTTAGATTTTAATGCTGAATTAAAAGAAAATCTTAATAAAAAAACTTGGGATGGCAATTATTATTTAAGAGCTTTCTTCGATAATGGTGATAAATTGGGTAGTCATGAAAATACTGAATGTAAGATTGACTTGATATCTCAAAGTTTTGCTATTATTAGCGGAGTAGCTTCAAAAGATAGAGCTCAAAAGTCAATAACTTCAGTAGAAGAACAATTAGTTGATAATAAAAATAAGATTGTTAAATTATTGACACCGCCTTTTGCTAAATCACTTAATAACCCGGGATATATTATGAGTTATCCTAAAGGTATTCGTGAAAATGGTGGTCAATATACACATTCGGTTGCTTGGTATTTAATAGCTTTAATTAAAGCTGGATATCATGATCGAGCATATCGTTATTATCAAATGATTAATCCAGTTAATAGAACAAAAAACTCTCAAGCTGTTGAGAAATATCGTGTTGAACCATATGTTATTGCAGCTGATATTTATTCATCAGAAAGTTTCCCTGGCAGGGGAGGTTGGACATGGTATACTGGTTCTGCAGGATGGTTCTATAAAGTTGGTATTGAAGAAATACTAGGTATTAAAAAATATGGTAATAAATTAAAATTAGATCCAAAAATACCAATAGCATGGGATGGTTTCAAAGCAATATATCGTTATCAAAATACTAATTATAATATTGAAGTAAAAAAGAGTAGTAAAGAATTAGTAGAATTAGATGGTAAAAAAGTACATTCTGCAATTAATCTAACAGATGATGGAAAAGAACATCATATTATGGTTTATGTAACTAAGTAACTTTACACTTTTCCTTTTCATAAGTGTAAAGCTACTTGAATAACCAATTTAAATATATTAAAATTAATATAGAGGGAGATGATTTTAATGAGTTTTTTAGAGGTTAGTCCTGAAGAATTATATGGTACATCTGCTAAATATAAATCAATAGCTGATTCAATTAGTGCAATGTTTACAAATGTTCGTAATTCTATTGACTCAATTACTAGCAAGGATTGTTGGGAAGGTCAAGATGCACAAGCATATAAAAATGAATTTGAAGGGATAAAAAATAAAATATTGGGACATATTGATGAATTAAGACAATTAGGTCCAGCCATTCAAAACTCAGCAACTGATTATAAGACGGCAGAAAGTGAAAACAAAGTTAGTGCTGAAAGATTAGGAAGTGATTATCGTGGCTAGTGGTAGTGGTGTAATTAAACAAATATATCCAAAAATTGAAGCCGAAATCACTGTGTTAGAGAATAATATAGCTACCACAGAAACAGAAATTAATAATTTTAGAACAACAACTCTTAATATGGCATGGTATGGAGATGCCGCAGAAGCAGTAAGGCCTACAATTGATGCTATTTGTGCAGATATTGTGAGTTTAAAAGATTTTATTCAGAGACTAAAAGAAGAAGCTGGCGTTAGTGCACAAAGAACATCCGAAGCATCTCAAAAGAGTGTACGCGACATTACCGATATTAAACCAGCATAAAACTAAATCATTGATTTAGTTTTTTTATGCTATAATAAGTTTGGTGATAATATGAATTTACAAAAAGATAAGTATATTATTGTTGAAATAATACCTACACATAGTAGTAGTGATAAGGGTTTTATCGCTCAAATAAGTGCTTTGAAATTAGAAGGTATTAAATTGCTTGATAGATTTGATTACCGAGTAAATAATAGTTTAATTGAGAATGAAGATATTAAAAGAATAATTAGTTATGATAAAGATATGTTTACTTATGCTAATAGTATTTATTTTATTATTAATAAATTTAAGCATTGGGCAGAAGATTATCCACTTCTTATCTTAGAAGATTCATATACTTTAGATTATTTGAAAGAATTAGATAATTCTAAAGAGTTAATATATCCATATTTAAATTTAGAATACAAACCAGATGTATTTGCTGAAATAATTGATAAATATAAGTTGGAACCAAGTAACCATTTAGTTGATCTTTTATATGAAGCAATAATTTATGAAGGAAATAACAAATAATATGATATAATTTAAGTAGGGTGAAAGTTATGGAACATATATGTGCCGATGGAGCATCGACAGTATTTCTAGTAATGTTTAAAAGAATAATGACACTTATTCAAATAATTGCACCTATTTTAGCAATTATCTCACTAACATTTTTAGTTTTTAAAATGATGCAAAATCCTGAGGATAAAAAAATTCCCAAAAAAATAAAAAATTCTGTTTTAGCGTTGTTTATTGTCTTTATTATTCCAACAATAGCTAAAGTATTTATAAATATTGTCATTGCCAATTCAGCAATAGCTAATTGTTTAGAACCTGAAGAACAAAAATCACTAGAAGAAGGAATATTTACTGGCTCTAAATATATTGCCCTTGATGATGAAGGAAAAACTACATCAATTATTCCTGACCCGGATAAATATGAATATGGTACACCAAAACAGGAAAGTGGAAGTGGAGGAACTATAATTACTGGACCTTCAACTGGAAATGCCGTATATTTTTTGAATGTTGGAGCTTCATCAGATGCTATTTTAGTCCAAGACGAAGGGAAGTATGGACTTATTGATACTGGTATTTGGGGAAGGGCTAATTATGTAGTTAAACAATTGAAAGCTTTTGGAGTAAGAGAATTAGACTTTATTTTAATTACTCATATTCATGGAGATCATATTGGTGGATATAATAAAGTAATGGAAAATTTTCCAGTTAAGCAATTATTTATTAAAGCTGATGGAATGACAAAATCGTATAATACAAGTACTTATAGAAGTATTGTAAATAAAGCTAAGAAGAAAGGTACTTATGTTTGTGATGCTGAACTTTCAAGTTGTAGTAATTTTACTCTAGGAAATATTAGTTTTAAACTATATAATAATAAATTTCAAGCAACACCAGGAAGATTATCTCATGATAATAGAATAAGATTTGAAAATGCTAATAGTTTAGTTGCCGTTGCAACATATAATGGTAGAAGAGTATACTTTGCAGGTGATATAGGTAATTATTTTGGTTATAATATGGAGTCTAATACTGCTAGACAAGTTGGAGATATTGATGTTTATAAAGTAGCCCATCATGGCTATGTATCATTCAATAATCATCAAGATGCTCTAAACTATTTAAAATCCGATTATGCTGTTATAACTAATACTAGAAAGCCTTCTAATGTAGCTCTTAGTCGAATTAGAAAAGCTGTTGGTAGAGCAGTTCCTGCTTACTATAGTGCTGAAGGTACTGTAGTTATGACTATTGATACTGGTGGTAATATAAAATTTATTAAATAATGGAGTGTGATTAAATGTTAAAGTTTGATTTTAATACATATGTAAAACCTTTAATTAATGAAAATGATTATAATAATTTATTAAGTAGAAAAGAAGAAATACTTGATAAATTTAATCATAGTATAATGACTGGTTGGACTAAAGAAATAAGTTCTGAATTAGTAATTGATTTAAAAAGAACAGCAGATTATATAAAGAATAATTTTGATTGTTTAGTAGTAATCGGAATAGGTGGATCATTTTTAGGAAGCTATGCTTTTGATAAAATGTTTAGAAATTATTTTAATGATTCTAAATTTGAAATTATTTATGCTGGAACAACTTTGTCTAGTAAATATTTAGATGAACTATTAGAATATTTAAGTAATAAGAATTTCTGTCTTAATGTTATTAGTAAAAGTGGTAGTACTATGGAAACTAATATTACTTATACAGTATTAAAAGACTTATTGAAGAGAAAATATAATTCAGAACTAAATAAACACATTATTGTAACTACTGATAAAGAAAAAGGTCCACTTCGTGAAGAAGTAATTGCTGAAGGTTATAAATCATTTGAAATACCTAATGATATTGGTGGTAGATATTCATTTATTACACCAGCTCATTTATTACCATTAGCAATTAATTATGACTTAGATAAAATAATAAAGGGATATTATAGAGGAAAAAGATTACTAGATGAAGCATTTGAATATGCAGTTACAAGAAATTGTTTATTTAAAGCTAATAAATATGTGGAAAACTTCTGTGTATATGAAGAAAATATGAGTTATTTTACTGAATGGTTAAAACAATTATTTGGTGAATCTGAAGGTAAAGAGGGAGTGGGTATCTATCCAACTTCAACAGTTCATACTAGAGACTTACATTCTCTAGGGCAATTTATTCAAGATGGTAATAAGATTATTTTTGAGACTTTTATTAAAGTGACTAAATCTGATAATTATATTGAATATAATGGTAGAGAATTACATGAAATAAATAATCTTGTTTTAGACTCAGTAATGAGAGCTCATTTTAGTGGTAAAGTACCATGTTTAGAAATAGAATTAGATGAATTAAGCATTGAAAATATTACTTCTCTAATGTATTTCTTTATGTTGAGTGCTGCCTTCAGCGGTTATTTATTTGGTATTGAACCATTTGATCAGCCAGGAGTAGAAGTTTATAAACAAGAGGTAAGAGAATCTCTAAAATAGAGGTGATTTTATGAAGAAAAAAATATTTTTAATAGGAGTATTATTAACTATATTTATTCTAATAACTTTATTAGTATTAACTAATAATACTAGTAATTTTGATGATAATATTTATAATATTGTTTATAGTTTACGTAGTAACTTTTTTGATTTTTTCTTTAAAAGTATAACTATCTGTGCTAATACACTTACTATTATATGTTTGGTAATATTACTATTATTAATAATTAAAGATAAATTTAGATATGTTTTAGGTATTTCAGTAATAAGTTCGGTATTATCAAATCAATTATTAAAACATATCTTTATGAGACCTAGACCAGATCATATACGTTTAATAAAACAAGGTGGATATTCATATCCTTCTGGTCATTCTATGATTAGTATTGCAGTATATGGTTTCTTAATTTATTATGTTTATCATAAAGTAAAAAATAAAACTTTAAAAATAGTTTTAATTACTTTATTAACAATATTAATTATATTAATAGGTTTAAGTAGAATTTATCTAGGAGTTCATTATCCTAGTGATATATTAGGAGGATATACATTATCATTATCAATCTTAATATTAGTAGTATTGGGGGTAGATAAATATGTTAAAAATGATAGTAAGTAGCTTTTATAATACTATTATTGATTATGAAGAAGCTATACCAACTAGTACTGTTTTAGAAATAGACAGAATTAGAAATAAAGGTATATCTTTTTCTGTTTGTACAAATAGAACTTATCAAGAAATATTAGATTATAATCATGATTTTCCTTTTATTGATTATATTGTTTCTTTAAATGGTAGTTATGTTTATGATGTTAATAAAGAAAAATGTTTATTTAAGAAAAAAATATCATTAACTAATATAAATAAAATTAATAAGTTGTTTGAAGGATATAGTATTAATTATTATACTGAGAATGCTATCTATCAAGAATTGGTTGATGAAGATATTTATAAAATAGAAATAGAAATTACTAGTCGTGAGGAATTAACTAAATTAACTAAAATAAATTTAAATTATTCAGTCTTAGAATTAAATAATAAAATGTATTTAGAATTAGTTAATAATCATGTTAGTATGTTTAGTGGAATAGATCAAATAAGTCTACGTAATAATATTTCTTTAAATGAAATATTAGTAATTGGTGGAAATGAAAGTGATATAGAACTTATTAGTAATATTCCTAATAATTATGTAGTAGATAATGCATCTAAAGACTTGAAGAAAATTGCTAGAAAGAAGACTACTTCTAATAATAATCATGGAGTAGAAAAAGTATTAAAACAAGTATAAGGAGATAGTTATGAAACTAGTAGTTAAAACTGAAGGAGAATTATTAGATTATTTATATAATAATTTAGATATGCCTAAAAAAAGAATTAAACAATATTTAACTCATGGAGCTATTTATGTTAATAATAATAAAACTACTAAATATAATTATAAGGTAGTTCCAGGTATGAGAATAGTTATTGATACTGATAGTAAAGGGAAAGCAGAATTGCCATTTGATATTTTATTTGAAGATGATCATATTATCGTAGTTAATAAACCAAGTGGATTACTTACTATTGCTACTGAAAAAGAGAAAGAAAAAACTTTATATCATATAGTTAGAGAATATTTAGTGAGTAAAAATAAAAATGCTAAAGTATTTATAGTTCATCGATTAGATAAAGATACGAGTGGTATAGTAGTACTTGCTAAAGATATGAAAACTAAAAATAGACTTCAAGAAAATTGGAATGAGTACGTTAGTTTGCGTGAATATACTGCAGTTGTTCATGGACATTTAAAAAATAAAGAAGATAGAATAGTTGAATATTTAAAAGAAAATAAAATAAATTTAGTTTATGCAGTTAAAAATGGTGAAGGAAAAGAAGCAATTACTAATTATAAAGTTTTAAAAGAAAATAGCAATTATTCATTGGTTAGTATAACTATTGAAACAGGAAGAAAGAATCAAATTAGAGTGGCTTTTAATAATTTAAAACATCCTATTGTGGGAGATAATAAATATGGTAATGTAAAAGATGATAAAAATAGACTTTATCTACATGCTAATAGATTAAAGATGTATTATCCAGAAATTAAAAAAGATATTTTATTTGAAACAAGTATTCCTAGTGAATTTAAAAAACTTATGAATAAGGAGTAATTATGAAAAAACTATTAATACTAATCTTAATTATTGGATTAGGAGTAGGAGGATATTTTTATTTTAATCAAGATATTATTTCTAAAAAAGAAGTAAATAAAGAGACTAAAAAGGTAATTACTTTAAAAGATGAAGATATTAAAAATTCAATATTTAAAAAGTATTATAATGAAGCAATTAAAGTAGTAGATAAAATGACTACTGAAGAAAAAGTAGGACAATTATTCTTAGTTAGATATGCGTATGAAGATACTGAATACTTAAGTGATTTTAATCCAGGAGGATATATTTTATTTGCTAAAGATTTTGAAAATCATACTAAAGAATCTATGAGAAAAGAATTAGCAAATGTTAATAAAAAGAGTAAATATCCACTTATCTTAGGCGCTGATGAAGAAGGTGGATTTGTTACTAGAGTTAGTAGATTTAAAGAATTTAGAAGTGAAAAGTTTAAAGCACCTAAAGATTATTATGAAGAGGGTGGAGAAATTCTTTTAAAGCAAACTGAAGAAGAAAAAGCAAAACTATTAAAGAATATAGGACTTAATTTAAATTTAGCTCCAGTAGCAGATGTATCTACTAATGAAAATGATTTTATTTATTCAAGAGCTTTTGGTAAGAATGCTGAAGAGACAGCAGACTTTGTTAGTAAGATGGTTAGTTATGCTAATAATAATAATATTAATTCATGTTTAAAGCATTTTCCAGGTTATGGTAATAATATAGATACTCATACAGGTATTGCTATTGATGAAAGAAGTTATGATAATTTTAAAAATAATGATTTTTTACCATTTGAAGCTGGTATTGAAGAAGGAGTACCATGCGTATTAATTGCTCATAATGTAGTTAAAAGTATGGATCCAAATTATCCAGCATCACTAAGTAAAAAAGTAATTAATGAGTTAAGAAATACATTAAATTTTACTGGTATTATTATGACTGATGATTTAGCAATGGATGCAGTAAAAGCTTATGTAGAAGATGGAAAAGCTGCTACTCTAGCAATTAATGCTGGTAATGATATGATTATAACTAGTGATTTTATGACAATGTATAAAGAGGTTTTAGCATCAGTAGAAAATAAAGAGATAACAATTAATACGTTAAATAAAGCAGTAATTAGAATAATTGCTTGGAAATATTATAGTGGAATTATGTAAAATACTTGAAAAAACAATTTATAAACGATAAAATAAAGAGGTATTGAAAAGAGGGATATTATGACAGATAGAGAATTATTTAAAGATAGTAAAAAATATATAGGTAAAGAAGTTACTTTAGAAGGATGGATTAAAAATCATCGTAAACAAAAAGAATTTGGATTTATCTCTTTTTCTGATGGAACGTTTTTTACACCATTACAAATTGTTTATGATAATAAATTAAAAGATTTTGATGATATTCAAAAACTTCATAATGGAAGTGCAATTAAAGTAAAAGGTAAAGTAGTAAAGTCTCCTAAAGAAGAACAAGAATTTGAAATTCAAGCTAAAAAGATTGAATTATTAGGAGATTGTCCAGAAGATTATCCAATTCAACCTAAGAAACATTCACGTGAATTTTTAAGAGAGCAAGCATATCTTCGTCCTAGAACTAATTTATTTCAAGCAGTATTCCGTATTAGAAGTAAAGCTGCTTATGCAATTCATAAATATTTCCAAGATAATGATTATGTATATTTACATTCTCCAATTATTACAGCTGCTGATTGTGAAGGAGCTGGAGAAATGTTTAGAGTAACTACTTTAGATTTAGAAAATTTACCTAAGACTAAAGATGGAAAAGTAGATTATAGTAAAGATTTCTTTGGTAAGGAAACATCTCTTACTGTATCTGGTCAATTACAAGGTGAAACATTTGCTTTAGCTTATCAAAAGATTTATACTTTTGGGCCAACTTTTAGAGCAGAAAACTCTAATACTAAGACACATGCTAATGAATTCTGGATGATTGAACCAGAAATAGCTTTTTGTGATTTAGACGGGGATATGGATATTATTGAAGATTCAATTAAATTTGTTGTTAAATATGTTTTAGAAAATTGTCATGAAGAATTAGTGTTCTTAGATAATTTTGTAGATAAAGGTTTATTAGATAAGTTAAATACTTTTGTAAAATCTAAATCAGTTAGAATTACTCATCATGATGCAATTAAATGTCTAATTGAATCTGGTAAGAAATTTGAATTTGAACCTAAGTATGGTGAAGATTTAGCTCGTGAACATGAGAAGTATTTAACAGAAGAAAAATTCAATTGTCCAGTATTTGTTTATAACTGGCCTAAAGATATTAAAGCATTTTATATGAGATTAAATGATGATAATGAAACAGTCGCAGCTGTTGATTTATTAGTTCCAGGTAGTGGTGAACTAGTTGGAGGATCGCAAAGAGAAGAACGTTTCGATGTTTTAAATAGACGTATGGATGAATTAGGTATGTCTAAAGAGGGAATGGAATGGTATATGAAACTAAGACAATATGGTGGATGTTATCATTCAGGATTTGGAATTGGTTTTGAAAGATTAATTATGTATTTAACAGGAATTGATAATATTAGAGATGCTATTCCATATCCAAGAACTCCAGGTAATTGTGATTTTTAAAATATTGCTTTACAGTAAACACTGTAAAGCTTATTTTTTTTTGACACTTATAATGTTATAATATAAGGTGATTGGAGCTATTTTTATGGAAATATTAGATGTCAAAACACATATTGGATTAATTAGAGAAAAAAATGAAGACAATGTTCTAGCTATTGCTCATCCAAAGAATGCAAAAGTTAAGATGCTTTTAGTTGCTGATGGAATGGGTGGTAGAGAGCATGGAGAAATTGCTTCTAAGTATGTAACTGAATCTTTAGAAAAATGGTTCCAAAATAAAGATATAAAAGTATTAAATGATACTAAAAAAACTGCTGAGTTATTAACAAAATATATTAAAACTTTAAATAGTAATTTAATCAAAAAATATGGAGAAGATAAACTAGGAACAACTCTAACTTTAGCAATTATCAATAAAAAAGAAACTTTACTAGCTAATGTAGGAGATTCTAGAGGTTATATTTATAAAGATAAAAAATTAATTCAAGTAACAGAAGATGATTCTGATGTTTGGATGTATCATAAATATGGAGAAGTAAAAAAAGATGATTTAAGATACTTTTCTAATAACAATATTGTGACGGCTTGTATTGGTATTTGTAAAGAATTGTGTACAGTTTCAACGACTATTATTGATAATGATTATGACCTAGTAGTTTTATTAACTGATGGAGTTACCGATATTATTACAGATACTAAAATTAAATCTTTGATTAGAAAAACACCAAAAGATAATCTCTTAAATAGTATTATTGATGAAGCTGTCTACATTGATCAAAACTTAAAAGTACCAAATCGATTAAAAAGAAAATTTTTAGCTAATTATATAGTTCCTTTTAAGGGAAGAGATAATGCTAGTGGAGCTATTTATATAAAAGAAGTGTAAACTTCTTTTTTATTTACATTGTATTTACATTTTTAAAATGATTGTATGGTATAATTGAAGAGTAGGAGGCTTATATGAAATTAGAAAATAAAGTATGCATTGTAACAGGAGGAGCCATGGGAAATGGCTTAGGAATAGTAGAAGTATTTTTAAAGTATGGAGCAAAGGTAGCTATCTTTGATTATTCTGATAAAGTGTTTGAAACAGTTGAAGAGAAGAATAATCCTAACTTAGTTGGTTATAAAGTGGATATTCGTGATAAAGAGAATATTCATAAATATGTAGAAGAAGTAATA
>CADBCT010000017.1 GCA_902793315.1 uncultured Erysipelotrichaceae bacterium | reverse complement strand
TGACTTTAATGTAAAAGCTTGTTGGGATATAGCTAAGAATAAAGCAGAAATTTCTAGACAAAGTAGTGCTAAATACATAAATCCATATGAAAAAGAAAATGAAAATAAACCAGTATATTCTGATCCATCAGGATATGAGAGTGGTAAGCAAAAACCTTCTTCATCAACAGGAGGAACAACTTGGACAGGAGGAACTGTTACTGGAGAACAAATAGTAGCTTATGCTAAAACTTTTATAGGTGGCAAGTACTGTAAAGGTGGAAAAGATCTTAATAAGTGTGTTGACTGTGTTGGCTTTGTTCGAGCTGTTTATCAACATTTTGGTCTAGATGTAGATAATAATGATAATAAATTATTTCATTCTGGTAAATATACTGATGTAACTAATGCTCCTCATCGTGCTGGAGACGTAGTTATGTATGAAGGCCATTGGGCAATGATGACTGGCAATGGTAATGAAATTATCCATGCAATGAGTAAAAAATTAGGAATTAGAACAACAAAAGATTATCGTAAATCAAGTAAACCACTTTGGAAAATATTTAGAGTAAACGCAGTTAAATAAGGAAGGCAACTTTCTTTTTCTTTTGTTTTGTAATATAATACGTTAGAGGTGTTCTTATGAAGCTATTAATAGAACCAAGTACTAAAAATAATTTATATAGTGATTATGTAGATGGAATTATTCTACCTCTAGAAAATTATGCAGTCGAAAGTATAATTTCTTTTTCACTTGCTGAAATAAAAAAGATTACTAAGAGCAGTAATTGTGAGGTATTTATTAAAATTAATAAAAATATATTAAATGAAGATATAGATGATTTAACTAGTATTTTAAAAGAGTTAGATAAATTAAATATAAGTGGTATTTTTTTCTATGATTTAGCAGTCCTAGAATTAAAAAACGAATTAAAATTAAAAACAGATTTAGTTTGGAATCAAACTCATATGGTTAATAATTATCGTACTTGTGATTATTATTTTAAACATGGGGTTAAATATGCTTTACTTGGTAAAGAAATTACTTTAGAAGAAATAATTGAAATAATTAATAAGAGTAAGATAACTAGTATGGTAGAAGTAGTAAGCAAACCAAGTGTAGCTTTTTCTAAACGTAAATTAGTAACTAATTATTATCAAGATTTAGGTAAAAGTATTAATACTGATATTACTGTTAGAGAAAAGATAACAGATACTAATTATGAATTTATTGAAGATAGTAATGGTACTAGTATCTTTCTAGATAAAATTACTAATGGTACTAGTGTTATTAAAGACTTATATGAAGCAAATTGTCAGTATATTATTTTTAGAGAATATGGAATTGATAATTTTAAAGATTTAGTTATTGATACTAAAAAGTACATTAAAGATAAATGTATTGATGATAAATATATAATAAAATATAAAAAGTTAGGAGATAGTACAAATTTCTTTTTTAAGAAAACTATTTATAGGGTGAAGAAATGAAAAAAATAGAATTATTATCTCCAGCAGGAGATTTGGAAAGGTTAAAAGTAACTCTTCTTTATGGAGCAGATGCAGTCTATATTGGAGGAGAAAAATATAATTTAAGAGCTAATGCTAATAATTTTAGTTTAACCGAGATTAAGGAAGCTTGTAGTTTTGCACATAAATTGGGGAAAAAAATACATTTAACTTTAAATATAGTTTTTCATAATGAAGATATGGATGGAGTAGAAGAGTATATTAAAGAAGCAGTAGTTGCTGGTGTTGATGCTTTTATTGTTAGTGATCCATTTATTATTTCTTATATTAAAAGTAATTTTCCTAAAGTAGAAGTACATTTATCTACCCAAAATTCTACAAGTAATTATAAGGCTATAGAATTCTTTGAACATGAAGGAATAGACAGAGTGGTTTTAGCTCGAGAATTATCTAAAAACCAAATTAAAGAAATTATTGATAAAGTAAATTGTGATATTGAAGTATTTATTCATGGAGCAATGTGCACTTGTTTTAGTGGACGTTGTGCATTATCCAATTATGTAACTAATAGGGATGCTAATCGTGGTGGCTGCGCTCAAGTATGCCGTTTTGCTTTTTCTAATGGAGATGAAAAGGACTTTACAATGGCTTTAAAAGATATGAATATGGCTGAATATATTGGTGATTTGATTGACATAGGTGTTCGTAGTTTAAAAGTAGAGGGAAGAATGCGTTCTCTATACTATTTAGCTACTGTCATAGGTACATATCGTGAAATAATTGATAGATATTATGATAAGTCTTTAACTCCTGAGATAATGGAAGTATTGCAACAAAGATTAGATCGAGTAGCTAATCGAGAAACATCTACTCATTACTTTATGAAAGAAGCTGATTATACCGATCAATACTATAGTGGTAGAAGTGAAGTTTCTAATCAAGATTATTTAGGACAAGTTATTTCTTATGAAAATAATCTAATAAAGTTCTATGAAAGAAATTATTTTGAAGTAGGAGACTTAGTAGAATTATTTACTCCAAAAGGTGAGCATATTAATTTTGTAGTTACAGAATTATATGATGAAGATATGAATCAATTAGAAGTAGCTAGACATCCTGATAGTATTTATTATTTAAAAGTAGATATTCCTATTGAAATACCAGAATACTCAATGCTTAGAATAATAGAAAGAAAAAAAGGAGAATAGTATGGATATATTAGAAGAAGCTAAGAATAATTTTTTAAACAATGAAAAGTATTTAAGTGAATATGCTAGTTATAATAAAGATGCTATCAGATTAAAAGAAGATGATCCAGATATTCGTCCTAATTATTTTCATGATATTGATCGTATTATTCATTCTTTATCATATACTAGATACTTAGATAAGACTCAAGTATTTACAAGAGAAGAAAATGATCATATTAGCAAAAGAATTACTCATGTTCAATTAGTAAGCAAAATAGCAAGAACTATTGGTAGGGCTTTAGCTTTAAATGAAGACTTAATTGAAGCAATTGCTTTAGGCCATGATATTGGTCATACTCCTTTGGGACATGCCGGAGAAGCATTTTTAAACGAAATATCATTGCAGGAACTAAATGAGTATTTTGCGCATAATATACAAAGTGTAAGACATTTAATGATTGTTGAAAATCATGGTAATGGATTAAATTTAACTATTCAGGTATTAGATGGAATAATGTGTCATAATGGTGAGATGCTAGATTCTAAATATACTCCTCTAAAAAAAGATGAAAAAGAGTTTTTAAAAGAATTTCATGATGCTTATAAAGATTTAAAAAAAGCTAATAAGAATCATCCTATGACATTAGAAGGATGTGTAGTAAGAATAAGTGATATTATAGGATATATTGGTAGAGATATTGAAGATGCTATTAGAATAGGAAAAATAAAAAGAGAAGAGATACCAGAAAATATTATAAAAGTATTAGGATCTACTAATAAAGACATAGTTAATACAATTATTATTGATATTATAACTAATAGTATGAATAAACCATATATTAAAATGAGTGATAAAGTATATAAAGCATTAATAGAATTAAAGAAGTTTAATTATGAAAACATTTATAGTAAAAGTATGTCTGAAGAGCAAAAAACATATTACAAACAAGGAATGAAAAAAATATTTAAAAGATATTTGAATGATATTAATACTGGAAATAAAGATAGTGTTATTAATAGTTTTTTAAGTGATAAAAGTAAAGATTACATGAATAATACTAGTGATAAAAGAAAAGTGCTTGATTTTATTGCTGGTATGACTGATGAGATGTTTATTAGAGAAATTGCAAAATAACTTGCTTTTTTAATGGTTTTATGGTATAATATGCCTACTTTTTTTCCAAGAAATATTTCTTGTCAAAAAAGCTATTGAATTAGAAAAAAATATGTGTTATACTATGGCAAGTTAATAGATAACTAAATATGTATACACATGACAAAATAAAAATATGAGGTGATAAAAATGGGAAATAAAAATACTGTATATTTAACTCAAGAAGGTCTTGATGAATTAAAGAAAGAACTTGATGATTTAATTAATGTACAACGTCCAGAAAATATACAAGCAATTAAAGAAGCAAGATCATTAGGAGATTTATCAGAAAATGCAGAATATGATGCAGCTAGAAATGAACAAGCTCAAATTGAAGGAAGAATTCAACAATTAGAGAAGATGTTAGAGAATGTTTCTATTATTGCAGAAGTTTCAACAGATAAGGTAGGAATCGGTAATACTGTTTCTATTAAATATGTTGATGATGATGAAGAAGATGAATACAAGATTGTTGGCTCCCAAGAAGCTGATCCTTTTGAAGCTAAGATTTCTAACGAAAGCCCAATTGCTCAAGCTTTATTTGATCATAAAGTAGGAGATGTTGTAACTGTAGAAAGTCCTAATGGAAGTTATGATATTGAAATAATTGAAATTAAGTAATTTCGACAATATTCGCTAATGAAATAACTTATTCTTAATGAGAATAAGTTTTTTTGTGGAGGAAATATGAAAAAAATAATGGTTATATTATTATTTGGCAGTGTATTTTTATTAACAAATAAGAATAATAATGTTTTAAATATTACAGAAGAAGCAACTCCTATTAGAAATAACATGACTATAGAAGCAATGGATTATCGAATTACAATCAATAATAATAGTAAAGATAGAATAATAAAAGATACCCAGATTATTGATAGTATTAATCATTATTTAGATGTATCTGAACGAAATAATTTTATGATTAATTTAAAACTTATTAATAATAGTCATGATAAGTATTATTTAAAAAGAATAGTTATTTACAATAATGTAGGTATAATAAAAACGTATAACTATAATAAGCAAATAGATTATACAGAGATTAATCTGAATTTAGATAAAAAATTACTTAAAAAAGTTATAAAAAATAGTAAAGTTACAGGTAAAATTAAAATAATTATTGAAAAATAATTATTTTTTAATATTATTCTTTAAAAATATTTGAAAGTATTGTATACTTATTTATAGTAATAATAGGGAGAGTGTTGCTAATGATTATTCGTAAACCTTATGCATTCCTTATAAAAAACTTTAAAAAAGTTCATGCTTTCTTATTAATTATTAGTTTATATGTATTTATTAAACTATTTGGAGTAAGTAACTTTATTGGTGACTTTATGAGTTTTGGTGCTTATGATTATGAAAATAATCCAATTACTAAGCATATTACCATTTTATTGTATATTGCAATCTTAGTTTTGATTGTAGTTAGTTTTTTACTACTATTATTATTAAAACGCAAGGAAAAACCTTGGAAGATGTATTTAATTCCAATCGTTGAGTATGTGGGTTTATTTTTAGTGTTAAGAATGATTGGTAGTTTCTTTAGTCATTATAACAGTGGTATTTCAAGTACCGATATACGATTATCTAGAGATTTATTAGTTATGTTTATTATAGGAAACTTTGCAGTCATAGGAATTTATGCTATGCGTTTATTAGGTATAGATATTAATAAATTTCATTTTGCTACTGATGAAGAGTTTTTAGAATTATCAGAAGAAGATCGTGAACAAGTAGAATTAAGAGTTAAAATTGATAAAAATGTTTTTATTAGATTATTTAATAGAACTACTAGAAATCTAAATTATTTTTACTTAGAACATAAGCGTATTTGTAATACTGCATTTGTAATTATAGGTGTATTAATACTTTCGAGTATATTTAGATTCTTATTTATTACTAATAAGAGTTATAGTGAAGGAGAATTCTATTCTGCTAATGGATATACAATTAAAATTAATAAATCATATTTTACAGACAAGGATAGTAGAGGAAATGTTATTTCTAAAAATAGCAACTTTGTTGTTGTGGATTTAACAATGACAAATAATGCTGCAGCTAGAACTATTAATTTAGATAATTTTCATCTAAAGAATGGAGTTAGTGATTTTACAACTACAAGAAAGACCTATGCTAAAGAATTTCAAGATTTAGGTAAAACTTATGATGCTGTAAAAGAATTACAAAGAGATGAAACTGATAGATTGATAATTGTTTTTAAAGTATCCAATAATTTGAATAAGGATAATTTTGCTTTATATTATCAAGAAGGTAGTGGAACTCTTAGAAAAATCAAATTAAAATTAACAGATGTAAGTAAAGTTCAGAATAAAGGTGTCAAAAAGCTTGGAGAAGAATTAGTTCTTAATCTTGCCTCAACTGAAGAAACTATTTCATTGGATAATTATGCCTTTGCTAAAACAGTCGATTATTCGATTAGAAATTGTACTACTTCATTCTGCGATGTTGATAAAGAAACATATACTGCTGGAAGTGGTTATACAGTACTAAAAATTGACTTTGGTTCAACGAATTTTGAAGGCAAAGACATGGTTGACTTTTCTTCTAATTATGGTACAATTAATTATATAGATAATAGTAAGATGGAACATTCTGTAGAGTTTAAATACCCATTTAAGAAAAAGGCCTTAGGAAAGAGCATTTACACTTTGGTTCCTGAAGAAGTGGCTCAATCTGAGGTTTTAGATGTTGTCTATGTTATTAGAAATGAGAAATATACTTATAAATTGAAATAAGGAGACAATTATGAGTAAAACAGTAAAGGATAAGATGAAAATAGCTATTACCATAGCTATTGTTGGGTTGTTTATTTGGTTTTTGATTGTTTCTCCGATGATTACTTTTCATCAAAATGAAAAGAAAGTAGAAGAAGCAGCTAAAAGATATTTTGATCTTTATCAAAATGAATTACCTGTTGGAGAACGAGTAAAAACTGTAAAACTTACCACGTTGTATAGTAAATCATTCTTGAAAGAAGATGTATATATTCCATATACTAAAAAAACTTGTTCAATTTCAAATAGTTGGGTTAAAGTTAAAAGAGTAAATGGGGAATATAAATATTATACTTATTTAGAATGTGGAGTACTAACATCTACGGTTGATCATAAAGGACCTGAGATTAGATTGTATGGAGATCAAAATGTTACGGTTGATTTAGGAGAAAAATATAGCGATCCAGGAGTAAAAAATGTTGTTGACAATTCCGATGGACGTTTAAATATTAAAGATGTTATTAAAAAAGGAAAAGTAGATACTTCTAAAGTAGGAGTATATGAAATAGAATATGTTGCTTTTGATAGTTTGAGTAATAAGTCTAGTGTTAAAAGAACTGTAACCGTTGTTCAAAAACTGGCTTCTACTATTAAGAAAGCAACAGGAAAAGTAGATTATTATATTGGAGAAGATCCAGAAAACTATATTTACTTTTCAAATATGGTCTTTAGAATCATTGGAATCAATGGTAATGAAGTAAAAATAGTTGCTGATAAAGATATTGCTAATGTTAATTATGATGCTATTGATGAATGGTTTAAATACTATGAAGCTCATTTAACTGATGAAGCAAAAAGATTAATAGTAGAAGCAAAATACTGTAATATGAATATTACTGATAAAACTTTTGATACAACGCAGTGCAGTAATTATAGTGTTAAAAAGAAATTTGGGCTTTTATCTGTTGATGATATAAATAAATCTAAAGCAAGCGCTGCTGAAGGTAGTTACCTAGAAATGGGAACTATTACTTGGCTAGGTAATAGCAAAGATAGTAATAATGCTTATGCTAATAGAGATTATTTTTATGGAACAGATAAAGTTTATATGGCTTTTAATAAAGTTCATAACTTTGGTGTAAGACCAGTTATAACAATTAAGGGTGATTCACTTATTATTTCTGGTAATGGTAAGGCTGATAATCCATATAAATTAAAAGACTATATAAAACCTAAAAAGAATGTTGAATTAAATACACGATTTACAGGTGAATATATAAGTTATGGTGGATTGTTATGGAGAATAGTTGATGTTAATAAAGATGGAACAACAAAGGTTTATTGTGAACAATCTTTATATGATCAAGAAGATCCAGTGATTGTTATGTATGATGAGAAATTAACTGGTAATTTAACTTACAATCCAAAACAACATGGAAACATTGGTTATATTATCAATAATCGTTCTAGTGAATTTATTGATACTAAATATTTTGTAAATCATGAAATAGAAGTTCCAATATATAAGGAAGAGCCGAATTATGGAAAAGAAGTAGATACAAAGAAATATGAAACTAAAATATTTGCTCCAAATATGTATGAAATGTTTGGTGCTACTACAGATGCTCCATTGATTTTCTCATATTGGATGGTAAATTCAACAATTAGTGAAGTTGAAAATCCAGGAATGAGTGAAATTGGTGCTGTAATGTATGGAACAGATTCAACGTATGAAACATATGGCATTAGACCAGCAGCATATTTTGCTAAAGATGTAGTGATAAATAGTGGAAAAGGTACTAAAGATAAGCCTTTCATAGTAGAAAAGTAGGTGGTTTAAAAAGTGAAAAAGAAAAAAAGTAAAAAAAGTTACCAACAAGCAATTAAATGGATTGTTGCTTCTGTGGCACTTTTGATTTTAATAGCTGGAGTTGGAATTTATGAATTAGTAAATAATGTTGACTATAAAGTTTCTTCAAGAACTTCCGTCTTAAAGAAACGTCAAAAAAACAATCAACCAGAAAAGAAAACTGTTGGTTGGCTAAGAGTACAAGGAACAAATATAGATCTACCAATTCTATATGCTCCTAGTTACAACTTTGCTTATGAAACGGAAGACTTTGCTTGGACTGAAGCTGATTATAAGAAATTAAATAACATAGTTTACATTTCTGGTCATAATATTAAAAACCTATCAGTAAAACCACTTATTACAAGTAAAAATCATCATCGTTTTGAACAATTAATGAGTTTTGCATATTATGATTTTGCTAAAGACAATCAATTTATTCAATATACCTTTAATGGAGAAAATAACATTTATCGAATATTCGCAGTTGCTTTCTTTGATGGGTCTGACATAGATCTCTATAATAAGAAAGAATACACTTCGGAAAAAATGAATATATTCTTAAATAACTTAGAAGAAGCAACAACCTATAGATATGATGTTGATGTTAATGAATATGATAAATTTATTGCATTAGATACATGTACAAATATTTTTGGAGAATCCAATAATACGCATTTTATGGTAGTTGGAAGGTTATTAAGAGATAAAGAAAAAGCTAAAAAAGTTAAAGTTATAAAAACAGAAGAATATAAAATTATTCAAAACGAAATGAAAGGTGGAGATTTAGATGACGAAGCATAGAAGTTTAAATGGGGTTATACTTAGTGTGATATTAATGTCATTGTTTTGGCTTGCTCCAACTATTACAGTTAAAGCCATAACAAATCCTAGTTCTTCTGGGGCTCCAACTGATTGTACCGAGGCTAATTTAGAAACTTTAAAGAATTATTTTCATATCAAATATGATTGGAATGATACAGGTACAACCATTACATTTCAATCTTCACATGGTGAATTTAGATTTGTAACTCTTGATACTAAGTTCTTTACTAATTCATTTAGTAAAGATACTGATGGATTTTATAAGATTGATGGAGGAAATGGTGTTGTAAGTAGTACTAAGAAGGTAAAACTTCACATTAAAGATAGTGCTAGAGGAGGATCTGCTACTGTTAAGCTAGCTCTTTCAAAATCAAGTGGAGCTTGTGATTCATTAGTTGATTTTAGAATTAAAAAAGCTGCTGGACAACATACTGAAACTTTTGATACAGGTAATTTTGAAATAGTTATTCCTTTCTCTTCTAAGGATCAGTCAAAGTTTAAACAAGATAATTCACATAATTATAATGGTGTTTGTAAAGCCCTTAGAGAAGGAACTAATCATCAAGGAAAAATCAATTCAGATATTTTAAAATTATATGATGGATCTACTAATGCTAAAAGCTATTATAGTGTTATAGCTCCTAGTTGTTTCCAAACTTCTGCTGTTTATGTATATACTGAAGCTAGAATGATTAAAATCATTGAAACAGCTTTATCTACATGGGCAACATATAATCAATTGAAAAATGATAACAAAATTGGTTTTGGAGATACTGATGTTACTGGAGACCAATGGTTGATAGACTTTAATAAAGTAATGAATGCTGCAAACGCTGCAGGAAATAGTTACTATGCAGATGGTCTAGGTAATTTCTATAGTAAAGCTGGCGGTAGTGTAGTAAAAAGTAAAGATCAGTCATTTGATATGAAGTGTAGAATTACAGCTAATTCTAGTACTGATTATTCTAATTTATTACAATACAAAGCAGATGGTTCATATAATATAGATGCTAATGTAAAAAATTACTATGCTTATGATGAATCAAAACAAAGTATTACATATAAATGGTATACACACTGGAAGGGTGTAAACAATTCTAAACCAAAAGTTGAGACTGTAACTGATTTTTGTAGTAAAAAATGTGAAGAAGCTGTAGAAGTTAAATATGGACCACCAATTGCTTCTAAAGCAGGACTTTGTTTTGAATATCAAGTTCAAGTTACTAGTAGAGTAAGATGTTCTACTAGTATGGAAGGAAAACCACCAATGCCAAATCCACCATTCTGTGTTCCTATTCCATATTGTAATGATATACCAGGACACACACATCAAGCAGGTGCAACCGATGAATATAAAGCATGTGTTAATTCATGTGATGGTGGAAAATATACTGAAAAATGTAGTGAAAAATGTTATAGCAAAGTTTATGAAGGAAAATCTAATAAGACAAGTTCAAATGTAGATACAGCAAATGCTGAGAAATTATATTCAAGAACTTATAGTTATAATGGATATCATTATTTCTCAGGTAGTAAAATAAGATGGTCTGCTGATACTTATGCTAACTATTATTACTATTTTGAAAGATCAAGGACTTATGGAGATCATATAACTCATGGTGGACATTATGTTCCAGAAAGTGGATATAAAAAGAGATTATATGATACAGGAACTTGTAAAGATCCATGCTTCTTTGCTGGATGTAGTAAATCTGATTATGTAAATAAGAGTGACTTCATGGATGATTACATGGATAACTTAAGTGAATATAGTTCAAAGATAAAAGAGTGTAAGGCTTCTGCTTCATGTACTACTAAGACAGCAACATTTAAGATTTCAGCTGATTATAAAAATGCTAAAGGTGTTATAAAGACAGTTGATTATCCTTATACAACTAGTGTTGAAGATTTAATTAGTGATGAAAATAAAACAAAGTGTACACCAAATGATACAGTTACTTCAAAGGAAGATAACATTATCCTAGCTTATGCTGGATGTTATAAGAAATGTGGAAATGGTCTTCAATATCATACAAGATGGAGCTTCCCTGGAACATGGTTAAACAAGAAAACAGGTGCAATATCATTCAAGAAACCTACTAATGTTGATGGATGGCAAAATCAGAAAGAAAAATTCTGTATTCCATTAGATGCTCAAGATGTTAATGTAAAATGGTGGAAGTATTATTATGGATACTATAATTCAAATCATACAACTTCATTTGATGAAGAATATGTACAAAGCAATTGTGTCACTATACTACCACATTCAACTATATCAGAAGATGATATTGAAAGTTGGTCTGTTGGCGATGGAATTAAGAGATGGAATATTAATGCTAATACCAAGACATTTGGATATTATGGATGGAGCTTTGATATATCTTGTTTCTACGCTTTAAATTCTAGTCAAACTGAGACGGTTGCAAATGATACAACTAAAGTAGAAAATTGTTCTACTCCAAATTCAAGTGAAAATATATCATATCGTATTAGGACAGTAGACTTAGAAAATATGTTCCCAGATGCTAAATCTGCTACTGGAACACGTGCTCCTGGATTTAACTGGAGTAAACATGCTAATATCTCAGCTGAGAAGGGCAAGAACAAAGAATACGAAAGTGCACCTTCGGTTTATGCAGAAAAAGTTCAAAGTATGGGATATAATGTTTATGATGAAAGCAATATTGATTATGAATTCTATTTAACAAAGAGTATTTTACAGAAATTGAAAGCTGAAAATAAAAATTATAGTGATTTCAAGGGTGAAATGATTACTAACCATGGTATGAACTCATATAAGAGTAATGTAATTAGAAGTGGTATATTTAATGATTCATCAAATAAAATACTTTCAGAAAGTGCAATAGGATGTAACAATGTTAAAGATCGTTCAACATGTGATTTATCAGCACATGGAAAGGAGGAATAATTTATGAATAAAGGTATTTTAACAGTAGGAATTATTCTCCTTAGTATTATTGCTTTAATATTAATTAATGTATTAACTAATTATTCAACTGGTAGTGAATTAGATTACTATTTAGTAAAAGAAACAACTGATGCAGCTATTGAAGATTCAATTGATATTTATTATCTCCGTACTTGCGGAGTATACCGATTAGATAAAGAAAAGTTCGTCGAGAGCTTTCTTTATCGATTCGCTGATAGTGTTGATAACACTAGAAGTTATACAATTGGTTTTTATGATATTAACGAAGTACCACCTAAAGTTAGTGTAAAAGTAGATTCTTTAACAGCTTTATCATTTAAAGCTAAAACTAATAATGGTGATGAAGACGTTAATGAAAATATTAGTACAAGCTATGATGCAATCTTAGAAACAAAATATTTAGCAAACCTTGCCGTAGAGGAAGGCTTACAAGATAAAAATCGAGATGCTTGTAAAGCTGTAAAAGAAAGTTAGAAGGAAAGTGAGAGGATAAAATGGGAAATTTAACGACAAGTTTTAAAAAGTTTATGCAAAACAAAAATACAGTAACTGTAGTAGGAGTTATTGCAGCAATATTTGTATTATATATTGCATATACAATGAGAATAAATAGAGCTATTAATCCGGTTGTTGTTCCATATGCATCTGAACAAATTCCTGCTGGAACACAAATAACTGAGGCAATGGTTGATACTAGAGAGGTTCCACCTTCAATGTTACAAGGTGACGTAATTAGAACTAAGAGTGATATTATTGATAAATATTCAGCAGCAGATGTAGTTATTCCAGAAGGAAGCTTATTCTATAAGCGTGCAGTAGTTGAAAAAGAACAATTACCAGCAAATATCATTTTAGATTATCCAAAAGGATATGTATTATATAATTTACCAGTTAATATAGCTGCTACTTATGGTAACTCAGTATACCCTGGAAACTATATTGATATTTGGCTAAAAGCTGTTTATAAAGTTGCTGATGAAGATAAACTTACTGCTGAAGAAAGAGCTAATGCTAATAAGATTATGTATGGTAAATTAATATCTAACATTCAAGTTTTAGCAGTAAAAGATGCTTCAGGACGTCCTGTTTTCCAAAATATTGATGAAAATAGAACTCCGTCAATGATTGTGTTTGCAGTACCTGAAGAGTATTATGTATTACTTTCAAAAGCAAGTTACATGAGAACTTATAGTACTGATATAGTATTAGTTCCTACTAATGAAAGTGTTAAAGATGAACCAGGTGAACTAGAGATTAGTAGTGAACAATTAAAAGAGTGGATTAATAAGAACACTTATTGGACTGAAAATTAAAAAAAAAGAAGAAA
Organism: uncultured Erysipelotrichaceae bacterium; assembly: GCA_902793315.1. GTDB lineage: Bacteria > Bacillota_I > Bacilli_A > RF39 > UBA660 > UBA3789. Next base: position 5,212 of record CADBCT010000017.1, on the reverse strand, counting down.
AAAAGGGATGTGAGTTAGATGAACGAAAACATATTTGATAAATTGGATTTTGGACCATTTCGTTCTTTACTAGATAATGATGATATTACTGATATTTCCTATGATAATAATGGGCAGATATGGATTCGTTCATTAACTCAGGGATCATTACGTGTTGAAGTTGAAGGGGCAACTCCAGAGTTTGTTGAGAAGTTGGCCTTTCAATGTTCTAACGTAATGGGTACTACATTTAATAATGCAAAACCATTTTTAGATGCAGAATCTGCTGAATTACGTATGAATTTCGTACATCAGTCAATTGCTACTAATGGAATTGCATTAGTTATTCGTAAAACTCCGGCTAAGATTAGATTGGAGAAAGAAAAATTAATTCAAGAAGATTATTTTACTCCAGCTATACATGACTTTTTAATTAAATGTGTTGAAGGTCACTGTAATATAATGGTTGCTGGAGAAACTGGTTCTGGTAAAACAGAATTTGTAAAATATTTAGCTAGTCATACAAAGACTAATGAAAAGATTATTACTATTGAAGATACATTAGAGCTTCACTTAGATAAAATCTTTCCACAAAGAGATATAGTTGCAATGAAGACTAATAATGTTGCATCATACTCTGATGTGTTAGTTACTTGTATGCGTCAGAATCCGAAATGGATTCTACTTTCCGAAGTTCGTTCTGCAGAAGCTGTTTCTGCTGTACGTAACTCTATTTCATCAGGACATAATATCTTATCAACAATCCATGCCGATAAAGCGTCTGCTATACCATATCGTCTTTATTCGTTAATGGAAACAGATTTGGATGTTCATCAATTCTTGACAACAATTTATCGTTATATTCAATTAGGTGTACATATTAAGGCCTTCTATAGCAAAGAATATGGTAAATTCCATCGTGAGTTAGATGAAGTTTCTGAATTCTATGTTGATGATGAAAATGTTCCTAAATCAAGAATTATATATCAAAAGATATTTGGAAAACCAATAATGTGTAAACCAAGTGCTCATTTGGTTGAATATCTTGAAAATCAAAATATTGAAGTGCAAAGTATTATTAAAGACTTACCTGATGAATTACCACTAACAGAGTCACTTCAAAATGAATATGAAAATAATGAGTCTGCAGGTGCAGATGTTAATAATAAAGAAGAAAATGCTGCTGATCAGCCTAAGTTGGAAACTGAAGAAAAAGTTGCTTTAACTCCAGAGGTTCAAGCACAAGCTTCTCCACAGATAGCTCCAACTGTTCAAGCAGTAGAACAACCTGTAGCTACTCCTGCTCAAGAAGTACCACAAGTACAACAGGGACAGGTCAGTGAACCGGTTATTAATAATGGAGATGTTCAATTAGCAACTTCTCCAGTAATTAATTCAATGGTTGATCATAATGTAGTTTCTTCACCACAAAATGTTGTTAATGGAGCTAATCCATTACCTAATATTACTAAATTAGAAGGGTAAAAGGGAGTTGATGTTATGTATCTTACAGAATTACTTATTATAGCTGCCTTTGTTGTAGGTATATACTTATTTCGAAATTATAAAGGTGATAATGTAGGTAAGTATGTTGTTGGACAAGTTCAAGGCATGTATGATCGATTTGCTCCGTACTCTTTTAAAGTTGTACGTGAAAAAACTAAGCAATTAGGTCAAGAATATACTCCACGACAATATACAATTCAGGTTACTCTATTCGCAGGTTTTGCAGCAGTTGTAACTTACTTATATTTTTATAATTTGATTATTAGTATTATTTATGCTTTGATTGCAGTATCATTTGTTCCATATATAACATATTTGAGATGTAAAAAAGTATATTCAGAATTCTTATTTGAACAAGTACAAGTATATACTTCAAATACAATTATGGAGTTTGCAACTACTCAATCATTTGTTAAAGCTTTAGAGGGTGTTGCTAATTCAGGTATTTTAGAAGATCCAGTACTTAGTGATGTTAGACAAATGATTACAATGAGTTATGATAATGGTACTATTGATGAAGCACTTGATTATATGAGTAAACTTTATCCGTATTATATTGTTAAGAATATGCATCAATTATTCTTACAAATTACTAAAGAAGGTGCTCAAAACTCAGCAGATTCTTTGGAAAATATGCAAATGGATATAGATATGCTAGTAGAAAGTGTTTATCGAGATAGAATTGAAAGATCTTCTTTCCATAAGAACTTTTTAACATTTGGTATTACTTTATACTTGTTAGTTATGTTAGTTCAATATTTATTAGGAAGAGATACTTATTTAGTACTATTACAACGATGGTATGTTCAATTATTAATGCATGGAGTATTAATAGTAAATACATATTTCCTTTTAAAAGGAGAAAAATACTATAATGAGAATGTGGGTGCTGAATAATGGAAATATTAATAGTAGGGGCAATCATCTTATTTATCTTAGTTTATAACAATACTATTGATAAAGATAAGTTTTTTGCTGATAACCAAAAATATCTAGAGGCTTTAAAAGAAGATGATTATCAATTTTTAGTATATGCTAGATATGGAGAAGATGTTGATGTTAATCAATTATATTCACAAAGAGTTTCAACTGCAGTTATTGCTTTCTTAGTAGTATTTGTTTTATCTATATCTAATAATAGTTCATATGAAATAATTAATTCACAGTTTTTCTTAAATTTAGTATTTTCACTTGTAGTAGCAGCTGGAGCATTCAAGATGCCATATCTTCAGCTAAAGAGTTATTATAAACAGCATTTACATGAAATAGATGTAATGTTACCATATTATTTGAAGAGTTTAGAGATTTTAATTCAACACTACACAGTGCCGGTAGCTATTGGTAAATCAATAGGTGATGCTCCTGATATCTTTAAGCCAGGGCTTCGTAGAATGATAGATAGAATTAATTCTGGTGATGCTACTGTTGATCCATATATGGAATTTGCTAATACTTATCCAGTAAGAGATTCAATGAGAATGATGAGACTTTTATATCGTTTAGGTATCGGATCACAAGAAAGAAAACAAGAAAGATTAATGATGTTTTCTAGAACAGTGTCAAGTTTACAGAATAAAGCTAGAGAAACAAAATATAAAGAGAGACTTAATCACATGGAAAGTCAAACCATGGTTATGCTTGTTGTTACAGGTGCTGGAGTCATGGTTGTAATCTTAATCTCAATGATGATGATGTTTTAGTCTTTGCAAAATCCGTTCTAAAACGGATTTTGTTTTGTTAAATATAGGTTTAGTTTTATAAAAAAGTATTGTAAAAAAATACTGTATTTGTTATAATAATCATAGATACTAATTATAGAAAGGATGGATATTTAATGAAAGCAGCTACAGGAGAATTAAACTTAACTGTAATTACACTAATTGCGATTGGAGCAGTAATAGCATTCTTTTGGTTTATGTGGGGACCAATCAAAAATGGTATTAATAATCAATGGAATGACATTAATACTAACGATCGTAATACCATGAGTTCAGAAGGTGGATCAGTAGGTCCATAGTAGAGCTAATATAGTTTTTTAGAAAGATAGGTGAGGGGTAGATGCAAGAGGCGTTTGGAGGAATTTTAAACATATTTTTGATTTTAATATTTCTTGTTATTGTTGAAGGTATTCTTGCATTTACAGTTTCTTATACTAAAGCATTTAGAATGAAAAACTATGTTATAGCCACCATTGAGCAATACGAAGGGTCAGGATGTTTTGATGATAGTGGTCAATCAGCCTGTATGCAACGTATTCAAAATCGTGCGGCTCATATCAATTATAGACCAACTGTAAAAATAAATTGTCCTTATGGACAAGAGTCTATTGCAAATTTGTTTTGCGCTAATCCAGATGGTGTATCTTGTGCATCAGAAGGTGAAAATAGCACTCAGTATAGATGTTATCGAATAGTGACTCAAGTTGATATTAATTTTCCGATTGTGAATAAGATAATGGGGCTTGAGTTTTTTCAAGTGTCTGGAGAAACCAGAACTATAAGGAAACCTTCGTAGAATATTATAAGGAGTGATACAAAATGAGAGATGCTTTAGGTGGAACTGTAAATATTACTATTATTGTTGTGTTCATTGTCTTTGCATTAGGTTATTTAGCATATAACGTTAATTATACTAAGGCATTTAGAATGAAAGATAAGATTATTACTGTTTATGAAAAGTATAAAGGTGTTTGCAGTGATGATACTTGTGGTGCAGAAATAAAAGAATATGCTGCAAGCATTGGTTATACGGCTGATATTGAGTGTTTGAGCACTGAATACAACGGGGGATCTTATTGTGTGAAAAGTGTTAATGTAACTGATACTGCAACTGATGTGGATGATAGAAAAACTAGATGTTATTATCATGTAACAACTAGAATTAGTATAAGCATTCCAATACTTGAAAACATTCTAAATATTGAGGGTACTGATCCAAATAATCCAGGACGTAAAGGAATTAGTGTATTCTATGTAACTGGAGATACTAAAACTATTGAGAGAGCATCAGGATCAAGCTGTTAATAAATAATAGTATAAATTGGGGTAGATAATTATGAATGTAATTGTGGCTAATGAGAATCAAAATCAATTATCTAATATCGATATTGACATCATTAAAAGTATTAATGGTGTCTTTAGTGTTTCTGAACTAGTTGATATGTTTAAAAACTTTTTCTATAGTAAAATGATTTTAGATGTTACATCATTAAAAAATTATAAAGAGATTAGCACATATGAAGAATTAGCTAAAGGATTAGATGCTAATAAAATTATTTTCTTACTACCAGAAGGAAGCTCTTTATGTACTCCTAATTTTTTGAGTAGTATGATTGATTTAGGAATTTATAACTTTACTACTAATTTAAATGGAATTAGATTCTTGATAAAAAAGGCTAATACTCTTCAAGATGTAGAGAACATAAAAAAAATGGCTCAAGGTTCTAAAGAACCTGAAGTAAGTAATAATAATATTAATAATTCAACTGATATAACTACACCTACTGAAATAGCACCTAAAGCTGGAAATAATACTACTGTAATCGGAATAAAAAATGTTACTGAAAGCGCAGGAGCAACAACTTTAATTTTTATGTTAAAGAAAGAATTAGTAATGACTTATGGTTCAGAAAAAGTATTAGCTATTGAACTAGAAAAAAATGATTTTTCATTGTTTAATGATCAAAATATGTTTTCTAATAGTGATAGTACAATAAAGGAAGTTATAA
>CADBCT010000016.1:20058-22917 GCA_902793315.1 uncultured Erysipelotrichaceae bacterium | reverse complement strand
TCAACTAATTCTTTTACTACATTCATAGTTTTTTCAACTACTTCTCCAGCAGCAATCTTATTAGCTAGAACTTCATCCATTACTTGTATTTTACTCATAGTATCACCTACTTCTAACATTAATAATATATCATAAAACAAAAAGAAATGAAATTATTCATTTCCCTCAAGTTGATTATCCTTTATATTAATCCGTCTCACCCCAACCACAATCATAATCAATGCTTGTTTTAATACTTGGCCATGTAACATAAACAACACCCGCAATTATTATAAATAATATTTCTAAAGCAATTGTTGCGGGTATCATATTCTTACCAAATAATCTTATTAAATACGGTATAACTAAAATTCCTAATAAGATAAAGTTATTTATATCAAGACTCTCTGGTATTACAATTAAGACATAAACACAGTAACAAAATACTAATGTATATAAAATGGTTACTGCTATATCAATCCTATTTAATAGTTTGTTTGCTTGTTTATTTTTTTTCTTCATAAATTCACCTATTTTCATTATATTGATTAATATCATTCCAACAAGGATTACAAATACTACTATTAATACTTGGCCAAATTACCAAAAAGAATACAACAATTAGTATTATCAATAATAATTCGCACACAATTGTTGGAATTAAAAGCTTATTATCTTTTTTTATATTTAAATACAATAATATATATGGTATTAAATAAACAGCAAATATCAATAAACTAAGAATACCATTCATTCCAAATAAACCAGATGAAACTAAATCTAAAATTGCTTGTCCAAACAATATACAAGGCCCTATAAAACATATTGTATATATTATTGTTATAATTTTTGCTATTTTTTCTAATTTCTTTGATTCTTTTTTTAACACTCTATCACCTACTTAATTTCAGTTCCGCCCCATTCTACTACTGTATAACCGGATCTTTCTACTTGAGGTAATTTCTGGTCTTTTACTTTTATCTTTTTATCTAAACCTTTATATTCCATCATTACTCTTATTAAAGTTTCTGGTTTTGGATTAATATCAAGTTCCATATTATTATCTATTTCTTCTCTAGTCATAAATCTTATATAGTTATATTTATTACTTTCTAATTTAGGTAACCAGTACATTATAAACTCATTTGATTCTTTATAATTTAATCCTAGTATTTCTAACTTTTCTTCTAAGAAACCAGCACTGTCTTCTCCTTTAATTACAAAGCCATCTTCTTTGATAGAATTATCTTTACCTATACCTTCCCAATATAATGCATAATACTTTTTATTATTATCTATCAAAGTACCATCTTTTAATGCTTTTACTTTCCAACTATCTTCATATTTAGGATATGTTACAACTAATTTTTCTGGATTAGATACTTCTACTTCTACATTCATATCTTCGTTAGGATAAATATAAATAATTGGTTTTTTCCAATTACCTTGCCAACTATTGTTATATTGTGATCTTAAAATCGCTGTATGAATGAAAGCATATATAAAATTCATAAGCAAGAAACTAATAATACCCAAGGCAACTAAAATCAATATCGTATATATTTTCTTCTTATACTTTAAAATATTACTAAATGAATATATTATTAATGACACTCCTAAGTAAATACAATTGCCAGCGCAAAGTGATTGCATATTTTGCATAAATTCACTACATCTAGAATAACCGCGGCCATCATAACTACAGTCTCCAATTAAATAATATATTAAAATATTTGCTAAAATGAATATTCCTAAGACAATAGCTACTGTTTTAGTTTTATGTTGATGATGTCCGGCTTCTATTGAAATAGCTATTATAAATACAACTGTAAGTGATATCAAAATAAAATATGGTATATTGCTTAACGTATCAATAGAAGTCTCAACTGCATGAAATGTCATTAATATAATAATAGGAGCTACTATTGAAATAATAAAATACGATAAATCCCTTTTCTTTTTTTTTATTTGCCATAATAACACCTCTATTCTATTTAATTATATCAATAATAGCTTTTAACAAAAAGAAAAAGTACTAAATAAATTAGCACTTTACATTTCTTGTAGATAGTCTTTCAATTTAGTTGCAGTATCTTTTCCTACTACTTTACTTAATTCTTCTGTTGAAGCTTCTTTCATTTTCTTTAAAGAACCAAATTTCTTTAATAATTCTTTTTTTCTTACTTCACCTATTCCTGGAACTACATCTAACATACTAGATAATGCTCCTTTAGCTTTAATGTTTCTATGATAAGTAATAGCATATCTATGTACTTCTTCTTGTATTCTTGTTAAAAATAAGAAAACTCGCGAATCTTTATCTACTTCTAATACTTCATAATTATCAGTCATTATATGATTAGTTTTATGTGTTTTATCTTTTACTAAACCAATTACAGGAATATTTAAATTTAAAGAATCTAATATTTCTTTACAAGCACTTATTTGTAATTTACCACCATCCATTACTATTAAATCTGGGGTATATGCCTCTTCCATAATAGTTTTAAAATATCTTCTATAAACTACTTCTCTCATAGCTCCTAAATCATCTTTTACATCAGTACTTATCTTATATTTTCTATACAAATCTTTATTAGGTAAGAAATCATCAAATACTACCATACCACCAACATAGAAAGTTCCAAATAAATGACTATTATCAAATGACTCTATACGATGTAGCTTTTCTAATCCTAAGAGATCTTTTAATTCATTAATAGCTTTTAATCTTTCTTCATCATCTTTCTTTAATGTTTCTTCTTGTAATTCTAATTGTTCTTTAGCATTCTCTCTACATAAATCTAATAGTTTTTTTAATTTACCTTTTTGAGGAATATTAACTTTAATATTAAAATATTTACTTAATAATTCATTATC
>CADBCT010000016.1:0-20005 GCA_902793315.1 uncultured Erysipelotrichaceae bacterium | reverse complement strand
TTTATTAAGTACTCAATTACTTCATTAGAAATATCTCCTAAAGTAGGTATTATTTCATTATGTCTACCAAATAATAAGCCATCTCTAATAAAGAATAATTCTACACTTAAATAGTTATTATCAGAATAATAATTAACCATATCAAAGTTATATCCCTTATTAAGATCAATCTTTTGTCTTCTCAAGGTAATATCAATATCTTCTAACATATTCTTTAATTCTAAAGCTTTTTCATAATTCATATTACTTGATGCTTTTTCCATATCTAATTTAATCTTTTCAGTTATATGTTTAGGATCTCCTTTTAAGAAAGTAATTATTTCTTTCTTCATTTCTTCTATTACATCTTGTGAAATATCTTTTTTACAATAACCCAAACATTCTCCTATATGGTAATACAAACACAAATCTTTTTTTAATTTATCACATTTTCTTAATGGATAAATTCTATTAATCATATTAACTGTCTTTCTAGCAGCATTTACATTAGGATATGGACCATATAAATGATTCTTATTTCTTTTTCTTTTAACATTTCTGACTACTTTTAAAGTAGGATATTTATCATTAGTTAATTCTATATAGGGATATGATTTATCATCTCTTAATAATATATTATACTTAGGATCATATTTTTTTATTAAAGTTATTTCTAGTATTAAACTTTCTAATTCTGAAGATGTAACAATATATTCAAAATCATCTATATCATCTACTAACATTTTAGTTTTACCAGTAACTGTTCTAGTAAAATAACTTCTTAATCTTCTTTGTAAATTTTTAGCTTTTCCAACATAAATAACTATTCCATCTTTATTTTTCATTTGATAAGATCCTGGCTTAGTTGGAACTAAAGCTAATTTTTCTTTAAAATCCTTCACAATCTCACATCCATGAACATATTATATCAAAAATAAAAGGTTTTTAAATCAAAACCTTTTTATTTTCAATATATAATAATTTAAATTTTCAAATATTAATGTAATATAAACTATAGTTACTACTGCAGAAACTATTATTAACCAAGCATTAATTGGAACATCAGTAATTAAATGAGAAGTAATACTCATACCTATTAAAGCAAGTACTAAATAAACAATAACTGTACTAAAAGAAGCGTTTTCTATTTTATAATCTCTCTTTTCAATACATGAAAAAAATACCATTATTGGTATTTTTCCATTGCTTTCATCATTTGATTAATTTGTTTTTGATTAGGTTTTCTACCCATCTGCATCATTAAAGCTTTAATCATATCTTCATTGATTGGTGGATTCTTCTTTAAATAACTTTTCATAAACTTACGTGATGCAAAGAAACCTATTACTGCTCCTAGTAATAAACCTACTAGTAAGATTAATATATCATGTAACATAAATTCATCTCCTTAAAAGTATTGTACTAAAAGATTATTAATTAGACAAGCATATTCGTGGATAATCATCTAAAAAGAAAAAGTCAATTGTTTTAAAAGAACAAGCAAAAAGATTACTATTAATCTCTTTTAATATTTCAAAGAAAGTAGAAAAATTCTGTTCTACTTCTAATTTAATATAACAATTACTAACAATCATTCGACTAATTTCATTACGATATAAATTATTAATATAATGAATATCTTTTCTTTTAGAATATGGTATTTCTCGATGATATTTAATGAATAAATTACGATCTAAAGTACTTTTTTCAATTGGACTAGTTAATTGTTTAAATAAATTATACCCATAATCTACTTCTTCTTTATCTAAATAATAAATACTTCTTAATATATTATATAAGATACTAGGAGTATCTTTATATAAATTAATAAATTCTTCTTTTAATTTAAAAATATAATAGACTTTCATAATTTCACCATAAATATAGTAACAATTATAAAAGTCTATTTTTGTTTTATTTTAGTAAATTATCTATTTTTTCTTCTAAAGATTCTACATCAAAACCAAATTTCTTATAAACATCAGTAGCTGGTCCACTAGCTCCAAATTCATCTAAAGTAATTAAATATTTACTATTATATACTAATCTATTCCAAGAGAAACTAGAAGATGCTTCAACAACAATCTTTCTTATTTCTACTGGTAAAACACTTTCTTTATATTCATCATCTTGAGCTAAGAATCTTTCTAAATTAGGCATTGAAACCACTCTAATATTTACTCCTTTAGTCTTTAAGTTCTTAACTGCTTCTAAAACTAAATGTAATTCTTCTCCACAAGTAATTACGATTCCATTAGGTTTATCTATAGTATCTAGAACTACATAACCACCTTTTTCTACTTCATTAGCTTTAGTTTCTTCTAATATAGGCAATACATTTCTAGCTAAAGCAATAGCACTAGGGCCATGTTCTTTATGGAAGATAGCTTTATATGAACCTATAACTTCATTAGTATCAGCAGGTCTAAAAACATCTAAGTTAGGTAAGCTTCTTAACATTAATAGTTGTTCTATAGGTTGATGCGTAGGTCCATCTTCACCTACTCCTATTGAATCATGAGTAAATACATAAATATTAGCTAAATCCATCATTGCAGCTAAACGTAAAGCTGGCTTTAAATAATCACTAAATGATAATAAAGTAGAACCATATGGCCTAAAGCCACATAGAGCAAGACCATTTAGAATAGCTCCCATAGCATGTTCTCTAACTCCAAAATAAATATTCTTTCCTAAATAATTATCTCTTTGGAAATTACCAGCATCTTTTATATAAGTCTTATTAGCTCCAAATAAATCAGCAGATCCTCCAAATAAATATGGTCTTTCTTTAACAATAGCATTTAATATTTTAGAAGAAGCATCTCTTGGAGACTCTTTTTTATCCTCTGGAAGATCATAGAATAAATCTTTTACTTCAATGCTTTTATTGTCATTCATAAAATAGTTTAATTCTTCTTTTGCTTTTTCATCTAAAGATTCTACTTTTTCTAAAAAGCTATCATTTAATCCTTCACATCTTTCAGAGATAAAGTTTTGCATATCATCCATAGAATTTTGACTTACTGCGAAAGGTATATCTCTAAATCCTAATTTATCTTTAATTTTTGTAATATCTTCTTTCTTTAAAGGAGATCCATGTACTTTGTTAGTTCCTTCTAATTCAGAATATTTTCCAATAGTTGTTTTTATTTCAATAATAGTTGGTCTATCAGTACTTTTCTTTGCAGTTTCTATTGCCTTAGAAATAATTTCTATATTATCTCCTTCTTCTACAGTAATAGCATTCCATCCTTGAGCTACAAATCTCATTGAAACATTATCTGTAAACGAATCAGATGTTTTTCCATCTAAACAAACATTATTTGAATCATATAAAACAATCAATTTATTTAAACCTAGTGTACCAGCAAGTGATGCTGCTTCATAGGAAATACCTTCCATTAAGTCACCATCCCCGCATAATACATAAGTATAATAATCAATTATTTTATAACGTTCTCTTAAATTAGCTTCAGCCATTGCCATTCCTACAGCAGTAGCAATTCCTTGTCCTAATGGACCAGTAGTACAATCAACACCAGGAGTAACTCGATATTCTGGATGTCCAGGAGTAATAGAATCTATTTGTCTAAATTCTTTCAAGTCATTTAAACCAATATCAAATCCAGCCATATGCAATGTAGCATAAAGTAATGCTGATCCATGTCCTGCAGACATTACAAATCTATCTCGATTAAAATATTCAGGATGTTTTGGATCAAAGTTTAAATGATGAGCATATAAAGTATAAATAATAGGTGCAGCTCCTAAAACTATTCCTGGATGACCACTTTTAGCTTTATCAATCATATCGATACCTAAACATCTAATCTGATCAACTATTTTCGTTTCATTAATTTCTGAATTCATAAAAATTAATTCACTCCTATCGCTTATATATTATAACATATTTTATTTTTTATTGGGATATTTAACCTTTTTATAAATCTCCATAACTACTAGAATTGTGAATCCAAATAATACTAACTCTAATAAATGAATTAGTGGAACATGAGAAGTTTTTAAAAACATAGATAAGAAATCAACTTCTAAAACAGCAACACCTAATATCATTGATCCTAGTACCCCAACAGCAAATATTGGATTAGAAGCAATTGATATTGTAAATGAGCTCTTATCCTCACTACGACAATTAAAGGCATGAATATTTTGAATAATAATCATTAATGCCATTGTGTATCCTCTAGCAGCACCTACTTCCATATGAACAACATTTAATAAATAATACCATAATCCAAAAACTATTAAACCAATGAATACTCCAGAAATTATTATTTCTTCAAGTAAGCATCGATCAAACAAACTCTCTTTAGGATCCCTTGGCTTTTTATTCATAATATCAGCTTCTGCTTTTTCAAAAGATAAAGCAATATCTTGAATACCATCAGTAACTACATTTAACCAAAGTAATTGAATAGCAACTAATGGCATTGGCATATTAAAGGCAATTGCTAGAGCAAAGAATAATACCTCTGCTAAACCACAAGAAATTAAGAAATACGTAATCTTACGAATATTAGCATAAGCAACTCTTCCTTCTAAAACTCCATTAACAATTGACCTAAAATTATCATCAATAACAATCATTTTAGCAGTTTCTTTGGCAATATCAGTACCACTACCCATAGCAATACCTATATTAGCAACTTTTAATGCTGGAGCATCATTTACACCATCACCTGTAACTGCAACAAATTCACCTTGTCTTTTTAATGATTCAACTATTTTTAACTTTTCCATTGGAGTAACTCTAGTAAAGATCTTTTTACTCTTAACGAATTCATCAAAAGCCTTATCCCCTTTTTTCAGATATTCTTCTACTTCAACACCAGTAGTTACTTCATCATAAGTATTAGTTAATTTTAAATCTTTAGCTATTTTAAAAGCTGTTAGAGGATGATCTCCAGTAATCATTAAAACTTTAATACCAGCTCCTCTACAACGATTAATCGCTGTAACTGCCTCTTTACGAATAGGATCAATAAATCCAACTAATCCCATAAATGTTAAATTTTTAATATCTTTTTCAGTATATTCATTTTTTTCACTTATTTTTCCATCAGCAATTGCTATTACACGATAACCATCACTTGATAAAGCTTCATTTTGTTCTTCTATTTTTTTAGGAGTAAATTCATTTCTCAAATTAATCTTTTTACAAAAAGACATAACTACTTCCAAAGAACCTTTAATAGTACAATAAGTATCTCCACCTTTTTTATAGAAAACAGCTGAATACTTATTTTCTGATTCATATGGAATAGTTTCTAATACTTCAATATCATTAATCTTAGTTTTCATTTTTTCACCTAAAACTAAGAAAGCTATATCTATTGAATCTCCTATTTGTTCAGTTTTACTAAACTTTGCTTCATTATTAATAACTCCTAATTTGGCTATTTCTTTAGCATAAGATAATTTCTTACCTACTACTTCTCCATTTACTGAATAGCCAGAACCAGAAACTTCATATTCCATATCATTCGGTAAAACTATTTTCTTAGCAGTTTGTTCATTAACAGTTAGTGTACCAGTCTTATCACTAGCAATTACTGTACAACTACCTAAAGATTCTACATAATTTAATTTTTTTGCTACTACTTTTCTTTTAGCCATTTTATTAGAAGCAATTGTTAAAGCCATAGTTAAAGCTAGTGGTAATCCTTCTGGCATAGCGGATACTGCTAAAGCTATAACTGAAACTAATACTTCTTGGAAAGGTAATCCTTTACTAAATAAAAGTATTGCTAGAATAATAGATAGTATTCCTATTAAAATACTAATTTGTTTAGAAAACTTATCTACTCTAATAGTAAGTGGAGATTTTTCTTCTACTGTTTCATTCAAAGTATTAGCAATCTTACCTATCTCAGTATTCAAACCAACACCAACAACAATAGCTCTTGCTCTACCAGTAACAACACTTGTACCAGCAAAAACCATATTAGTTTGAGAAGTAATAGCCATTTCTTTATTAGCTAACATCTTACTATTTTTCTCAACTGTTATACTTTCTCCTGTAAGAATTGATTCATCAACTGTGAAGTTATGAGCTTCTACTAAACGCAAATCAGCACTAATCTTATCACCTGATTCTAAATATACATAATCTCCAACTGTTAAATCTTTAGAATCAATAAGTACTTCTTTACCATCACGATCTACTTTTACTTTTTCAGGTACTAGTGAAGCTAATGCTTCAACAGTTGTATTAGCTTTATTTTCTTCATAAGTACCAATTATTAAATCAACTAAAACTATAAATACTATAGCTAAAGCATCTACTACTTCACCTACTACTAAAGAAGCTATTATTGCAACTATTAGTAATAAAACTATAGGATCTAATATTTCCATAAAAAAGATTTTAATAATACTATCTCTCTCTTTTTTAGGCAATTCATTTTTACCATATTTATTTATTCTTTTTGTAGCTTCTCTAGTACTAAGACCAGATTCATCTACTTGAAATCTTTTAAATACTTCATCAATTGTCATTGAATAATAACGATTTTCTTTCATAATCACCAGTTCCTATTCTTAATATATTATATCAAAAGATAATCAAATAAAAAAGGAGGTAATTTCCTCCTTTACATATTAATTACTAAATAGTCTTTTGACCTTTTTTCTCATTAATAATTGTTTCGATATGATTAATCAAATCATCAAAATACATCAAATCATTATAAATATCACTTTTTGTTTCATCATGAATATTATTTTTTTGTAAAAATTTTTCACAACTACTTCTTTCTTCAGTTAATGCACGATATCTTTCTTCTAAATCTTCTAAAGATTCTACTTTTAAGTATCCATATTCCTCATCGATATCTAACACTTCATTCACCTTCTCTTATTATAGTTTCTTTTCTAATTTAACGCGTTGTTCACTAAAACCAATATGATTATACATTCCCACAGCATTATCATTAAATGCCCAACATTCTAACTCAATTCTTTCGCAATTTTCTTGCTTTGCAAGTTCTATTACTTTATCAAGAAGTAATTTGCCATAGCCCTTTTTCTGACATTGTTTATCTATTACTAGTTGATCTACCCACATTGTTTTAGCATGCTTTTCCCTTATTTCATATTGAATATAACCAACAATTCGATCTTCATCCTCTAAAACCATAATATTGTCATTCATTATTGAATTAATCAAATCTTCTTTTAACTCTTCATCACTTTTATTACTAAATATATCTGGTCGACCATTATAATGATATCTAAAACCTTCAATAAAAACATTTAGTAGACCTTTAGAAATATCAGTATCTTTTACTTCTCTAATTAGCATATAGCACCTCACATATTTATATGTATACATATTATATCACATTAATATTTGAATGTAAAAATATATTTAATATCAATTATTTAGCTGATAAGCAACGTAAATTTATACTATTATGTTGCATCAAGAATATCATAATAACCTCAAAAAAAGCTGTAAAGGTATCCTTTACAGTTTACTTTTACTGCTTTTTATAACTTAATTTACTTAAACACAAGTATATCCACCATCAATTGGTAATATTACACCTGTTACATAACTAGCTTCATCACTTGCCAAGAAGATAGCTCCAGCATTTAATTCTCCTTCATGCCCATATCTTCCTAGTGGTACTGTAGCTTTCATATATTGAGTAAATTCATCTGTAATTAGAGTCTCATGAGTAAGTTCTGTATCAAAATAACCAGGACAAATTGCATTACAAGTAATATTATATTTAGCAAGTTCTGCAGCAACAGCTCTAGTGAAGTTAACTACTCCTCCTTTAGATGAATGATAAGCTACTGTATCTAATGCAGTATTTCCAACTAATCCATACATAGAAGCAATATTAATAATTCTTCCATAATTATTTTCTTTCATGATATTAGCAAAAGCTCTAGTCATCTTAAATACTGAAGTTTGATCTGTTGAAATTGTAAAATCCCATTCTTCATCAGTCATAGTAAGTACCCCAGCATTTTTTGCAGAACCAGCACAGTTTACTAAAATATCTACTTTACCAAATTCTTCTTTTGCTTTAGCTGCAGCAGCATCAATATCTTCAGTAGAAGTAACATCACACTTAACTGGTAATATTTTAATACCCTCATATTCCTTTTCTAATTCTGCTTTTAATTCCTCTAATCTTTCTAATCTTCTAGCTAGTATTAATAGATCTGCTCCTTGTTTAGCAAAAGCTCTAGTCATTTGTTTTCCAAGTCCACTAGAAGCTCCAGTAATAACAGCCACCCTTCCTTTTAATTCAAACATATATAAATCCTCCTATTTTTATATCTAACATATTAATTATAACATAAAGTCTAATTTATGTTGTAAAATTATGACTACTTTACAGTAAATAAAAAAACCGCTTGTGCGGTTTACATTTTCTTATGTGAATTGTTTTTATCAGATTTATTTTCTACCTCATAAACAACATCAAAATTTCCCATACTATTAGCTAATTTTATTTCTTCTGGAGTTACCAACATATTAATACGTTTAGGAAAATGAACTTTTAAATTAGAAGCTTCTAAAGCTTTTGCAATTGCATCAAATCCATAAGTGTCAACTCTTAATCTACATGAACCTTCTTTTCTAATAGAATCAGCTATTTCATAAGTTAAAGCTTCGGTAAACAATTTTTCTTTTTCTGGTGTTAGTTTTAACTGATTTTCTTTTTCAATTTTTCTTTCTTGACTATCTAGTTGAAAATAAACACCCATTTCAATAGGAATTTTCATATTATCATAATTAGCAAAATATGGCTTTTTGATTGCACTAACCCACCATTTTGTAGCAATATTAATAACTTCATTTAATTCAGGATTCTGTTCCAAAAACATAATTGTTTTCTCACGATCCCTTTTATTTAATTCATCTTGCATATTAAGTCCAATATCACGAAATTTTTCTCTAATCATTCGTTGATGATAACCGAAACCGTTTACTCTTTGGGCAATAGCCAATAATACTTCTTTGTTTTTCATTATTTTCTCATTATCTTCAACTAATAGTGAATCTATGTATAGACCTAATTCTTTTCCCTTAAGTTCATTTATCTTATTGATTACTTCTTGTATTTCTTTTTCCATTATTAACACCTTCACATACATTATATCATATTAATATTAATTTACAATCAGTTTGTAAATTTACTATCTTTTTACATAAAAAAACGAACCACAAGTTCGTAATAAGTAACTGGTGCCGATTAAAAGACTTGAACTTTTGACCTACTCATTACGAATGAGTTGCTCTACCAACTGAGCTAAATCGGCATCTACTAGTTTAGTATAACACACTTTTTTATTAATTGTTATATAATAATTATAGAAGGTGACCTATGAAGAACAAAATAATTGCTCATCGAGGAATATTTAATAATATTGATATTCCAGAGAACTCAATGAAAGCTTTTGAAAAAGCTTTAAAACTAAACTATCCAATTGAATTAGATGTACAATTAACTAAAGATAATGTCTTAGTAGTATTACATGACTTATCATTAAAAAGAATGACTGGTAATTCTTTAATACTTCAAGAATTAACTTATGATGAAATAAAAGATTTTACTTTAATTCATACTAAAGAAAAAATTCCTAAATTAAAAGATGTTTTAAAGCTGATTGATGATCAAGTATTCTTAGATATTGAAATTAAAAAAACTGAAAGAATTGAAGATACTTGTAATGTTTTAGTTAAAGAATTAAAAAAATATCATAACTATGATATTAAATCATTTGATTCTAAAATAGTTAGATATTTAAAGAAAAACTATTCTTACTTAACAGTTGGTTATTTATTAGAATATAGTAATAAATTTCTAGATAAATTAAAAACTAATTTTATTATAAAATATTGTAAACCCGATTTTATAGCAATGCCTAAAAAACTATTAACTATTAAAAAGTTTAAAAAATTATCAAAAAAATATCCTACTATGATTTGGACTATTACTAATAAAAAAGAAATTACAGATAAAGAATATACTTATATCTGTAATAATTTACCTTTTAAATGATTGGTGTTTGGGAGAGGAATCGAACCTCCATCCTTTCCGTCGGAGGGAAAAGTTTTATCCATTAAACTACCCAAACATAAGATAGTGAAGCCTAAGCTTCACTATTTTCTGTTTCTTCATCTTTTACTTCAGTACATTTAGTACCAAATTTTTTAGCTAATTCTAGCCATTTATCAACTTTAGCTTGTCCATTTTCAATGATGTTGTCTTCTTCACCTTCAATTGCTAATAAAGCATCAATGTCAATCTTATCATAATTAATAGTAATTGTACTAGTAACTGCTGTATCTCCTCTGACAACTTCTGCATCATAGTAATCTAATCCCTCATAATTACTATGAATTTTTTTATAAGCATCTTCATAAGTAGTCAACACATCTTCTTTTGATGAGATAATTTTCTCTTCTGACTTTAAAATATTTAAAATATCTCCAGTATAATAAATATCATAATTCAAACTTACTTCTGCATCTGTTGCTGTACCAGCTCTAGTACAATGTTTATGAACCATTTTAGAAACATCTACTTTTTCACCATTAGAATCCACAACTTCTTTTTTTTCACATCCAGTAGCAAACAAAAGCAAAACAACTAATATTAGTAATATACTACTTACTTTCTTCATCCTCATCCTCCAAATACTTCATAATCTTTCTTTGATTTTTCAAAATCATTTCCATTTTATCATGTAATTCTTCTAGAATAATTTCACTCTTTAAATCTGTTCGATAATCATTTTGATTTCGCAAACTATCCTTAGCAGCTTGTCTATTTTGACTCATCATAATGATTGGTGCTTGTAAAGCTGCAATACAAGATAAAACTAAGTTTAAAAGAATAAATGGATATGGATCTATCTCACTACCATCCATTAATATTTTAGTATTTAAAACTATCCAAAATATTAAGAATAAAGTAAATCCAAAAATAAATCCCCAAGATCCAGCTTTTTCACTAACTTTATCAGCCACTTTATCCCCAAAAGTTAATTTAGCTTCTTCTTGCTTATCTACATCAATACTAATTGGTTGATCAATTAGTAAATCAATTAACTCCTCTTCATCTTGAGAATCCAACTCATTATTCTTCAATAACATTTTAACAATTTCTTTTTTTGTTTTTCTATTTTCCATTAGTATCACCATTAAAATTATATCATAATTAATAAAAAAAGCATATAAAAAAAGTGTTATGCTAGAAATTTATTAATTTCTTGAAACACTTCTTTTTCAACATCTTTATCCATTTTCTTTAAAAAACCATGAGCTGAGAACTCTAATTCTACATACTTATTATTACCAATTAATTTATCATAATATTCTTTAGCTTCATCTTTTAAAGAATCAATATTACCAGCTAATATTAAAGTACTAGGAACATTACTATAATCATCTAATTCTAATGGTTTTAATAATTTATCATCTCTATAATTAATACTTTCATAATAATTTCTTAGTTTAGTTAAAATCCCTAAATTAAAGTCTTTATTTTTAACCATAGATTCATAACTAGCTTTTTCATAATTCATACTTAGTACTGGATAAAATAATATTTCTTTTGCTATCTTTAAATCTTTATTTAAATAATTTATTCCAGTAATAATATTTGCTCCAGTTGAATCTCCCATTAATACTATTTTATTTTTATCAATATTGTTTCTAATTAATCCTTTATGAAGATACTTAATAGTCTCATAAATACTTTGATACATTTCTTGATAATTAGTATCTTCATATTCAATTGAAATAACTACACTATCAGTATTTTTGGATAATAATTTATAAAAATCTAAATAATTACATTCAGTTATTTTTTCATTACCATGAATAAAAATAATTACTTTTTCTAAATTAGATACTTTTTTAGGATAAAATACATGTACTGGTAAAATATCTTCATCTATTACAATTATATAATTACTAATATTCTTTTTAGAAATTGATGGATGTAATATCTCTTTCATATTTCGATATAGTTTTACTTCTTCCACATTATCACCATTTTAATCATATCATAAAAAGAAAACTAATATGTATTTAGTTTCCTTTATTTGACATTATTTACCACTATTTTGCAGACTTTGCTTTAGTAATTGTTTTATTCTCTCTTGTAACTCTAAATTAGCTCTTTCCAAATCATCTCCAGCCATAAATGGTTCTCCAAATCTAATAGTTAAATCCTTACTCCTAAATTTATAATTACCAGTAATAGCATATGGAACAATAACACTGCTTGTTTTATGAGACATTGAAACAGTTCCAAATTTAAATGGTAATAAGCTATGATCAACATACTCATCCAAAGTAATTCGATGATTGAGTAATAAGTCATCTAAAAACTCTTCAGCTGTAAATATATTATCATCAAATTCATCTTGTGTAATATACTTCATATTCTTTAATTCAATTAAGTATTCTACAAATGTTGCTTTACTTTTCTTTATCTTATTATTAAATACTTCATATGTCATTCCCTCTGGTGCATAATCATTATATAATTCTTTTATTCTATCATCCTTTAATTTATTCCTTGTTCCTTCTGGAAATAACCCTAAAGCATGATTATTATTTAAAATTTCTAAAGCCATATCAGTAGCTTCTGTATCTTTAGTGGTTCTATTGACTGGAATACAACCTGATCCTCTAAAAAACCATGCAAATTTTCCAACTTCAGAATTAGGATCAAAATATTCCATTTTTGCTAAATAATGAATATGTCTTTTAGTCGCAATAATAACATTACACTGATCCATCAAATGAACATGATTACCTACTATCAAAAAAGAACCTTTAGTTGGAATATTATCTTTACCAATTATTGTTGGATTATACCATAATTTATATATAAATCCTAAGATTGGTTTAGCTATTTTATAGACTGGCATATTTTGATTAGTATTATGATTCATCCTTTGCCTCCTTTAATTTGTCACTAATTTTATTCATTAATTCTTGATTAGCTTTTTCTAAATCGTTAGAAATAATCATTGGTTCTAAAAACTCTATTTTTATTCCTTTTCTAAATAATTTATAATTACCAGTAATTACAAAAGGAACTAATTTAGTATTTGTTTCACTACAAGCCTTAACTGCTCCTATTTTAAATGGCAAAATAATATCTTCTGTTCTATTAATAGTTCCTTCTGGAAATATTCCTACGCATAAATCACTATTTAGATAATCAATCGCACCATGTAATGCATCTTTATCATGAATCTTTCTATTAACTGGAATACAACCCATTCCTTTAACTATCCCTTTAGTTAAACCGTGAAACAATTCTTCTTTAGCTAAAAAATGAATTTGTCTTTTTACAACACTCACTAATGTTACTGGATCTAACCATTTTGTATGATTTCCAGCAAGTAGAATACGTCCTTCTCGAGGTATATTATCTAAACCTAGTACTCTATAAGGATATAATATTTTTATCAATAATATTACTATAGGTCTTACTATTTTATAAAATAATTTATCTTTCATAAATCTCCCTTTTTTACCTTACATTTATTATTATAAACAGTCTTATCATTTTCTTGATAATACATAATTGCTTTTATTATTCTTTCTTCATCACAATATCTTATCTTAAACATTTCTATTTCTTCAGGAGTTAACCTATATCCTGAAACAAATCTGATTACTGACTCAGTATCTTTATTCAAATACATTTTAATTATTTCATTTCTAGACAAGACTTTATCTATTTTAATAGTTCTAGCAGCATATAAATCATAGTATCCATAATACTCATCATAACTTTCTACTACTTCTCCTAAACTAGTTACTTCAGCAATATCAACTTCTTCTTCCATAGCAGGTACATATCTTAAAGTATCTTCTAATCTTCTACAAAAATGTATTCCATTACCCTCGATACCAAACTTTAAGGGACCTTCTACACTATATATTTCCCCTTCTTTAAATTCTTTACCATATCGATTAGTTAAATTTCCATTAAATGCTTTGTAACCTTTCATAATTCATACCTCAATACTATTATATCACATCAAAATAAAAAGTAGATTAAATCTACTTTTATTTATATAAATTGTGTAAGTCAGTACCTGACTTATCTTCGTTTTGAGCTTGTTTTTCTTGTTCTATAACTTTATCTGATTTAACCTTTACTGGTTCTGGTTCTACTGGAGGATGTTTTTTTAATTCTCTTTCTCTTTCTTTCTTTAATTCCTTATTATATTTTCTATATCCTGCTCTAACATCAGAACCATCCATATTCTGATAAGCATTGGTAAACATAAAATTATATAAGAATAATAGTAATAATACTACTCCTACTATAGTCATTATTTTAATTAAGTATTGTGAATCATCATCAAGAGTATTATTTTTACCCATACTTATGTCTTCAATTGGATATCCAGCATAATCTAATAATGTTTCACTATTACAATTAATATTGTCTGATAAAATAGCAATATATTTAATATCTTCAACTGTCTTATCTTCTGGTAAATAACTCTTATCCACTTCTATTGAGTAAGGCATTTCTCCCTTTGATTTTAACTTTGTACCAGATGCATTACTTGATTTATCTTTTACAGAACAATAATTAATAACACTTAAGTTTTTTCTATCTTTATCAAACAAAGCTAAACTTATACTTACTGGTAATTCTTTATCTGATATATTCTTGATATTTTCAAAAATAATAGCATTATTGTGTGAATTTTCACCTTCAAGTCCATTGTCACTATAGCAAAAACTCTGATAACTAAAATTATTAGTTACAATTGTAGTTTTAACATTAACTGGTATTAATTCCTTTAATTCATAATTTGCTGCATTAACATTAATTGTAGAGATACTTATTAATAGTAAGATTAGATAAAATACTTTCTTCATTTTATTCATTCCCTTCTATATATTTTTCTACTTCTAACCAATTAGTTACTTTATTACTTTCATTATACCTGTTTTTTTCATCAAATAATAGATATTTTACTCCTAATTTGTTAACCATTTGACAGTTATATAAATCATCATCAATCATTAAATCAATATTATTATCACGACAAGCTATTGCTTTTGTTGGACCATAACAATTAGTTATTATTTTATCAACAACAATATTATTTTTAATTAGCCAATTACTAGTAGGTTCTAAAACATCTATTTCTTTAGCTATAAAGTAATTACTTCTAGCTGTAATAACATATATTTTACAACCTTTTTCTCTCAGCCTATTTATTACTTCACTAGCATTATCTTTAATAGAGACTTTTGTAAATATATCCGTTGTATACTTGAAGAAAAAATCTTCTTTTATCTTCTCATCTTCGAATATATCATCAAAATTAATTTTTTTTGTTAAGGCATACTCTTGAGCATATTTGTTTACCAAATCACTAGTATTACAAATAGTATTATCTAAATCTACTCCTATTTTCATTTTAATTCCTCCAGCTTATTTATAGCTGATTCAATATTTTTAACTTTAATTAACTTAATCTTTAAATGATGCTTTTTCTTATATTTTAATGCTTCTTGATAATTATCTGCTGGTACTAAGAAGATATCAGTTTTAGATTTAGAAGCTCCCAATAATTTATATGTTATTCCACCAATTTCTCCAATTGTTCCATCTTCTTCAATTGTACCAGTACCAGCAATTTTATACCCCTTTGTTAAGTCTTTCTTAGTTAATTGATTATAGATTTCCAAAGTTGCAATCAATCCTGCTGATGGTCCTGATTCCGATTTCTTAAATTTAACTTTAACTTTTGGATCAGTCTTATACTCTTTAATTAATTCTAATCCAATACCTAGTATTAATCTATCTTTATATTTATGCAATTTAGATTTTATTACTTTTTCTTTATTATTTCTTAATACTTTTATTTCTACAAACTCATTTTCTTCTTTAGTTTGTAAATAATCTTGATATTCTTTAAGTGTTTTATATGAATGATTATCCATACTTAGAATTTGATCTTGAACTTTTAAATCTGTTTCATAACCATCAAAAATAGTAATAATATATAACTTTGAAGATACTTCTTGTACTTCTTTATCAGCTAAAGTATAAGCCCAATATTTAGCTTTTTCATTAGCATATTTCAAATCTATATCACTTCTAAAATCAATATCTTCAATACTTTCATTAGGATTATATTTATAATTATCTGCATCTTCTCTTTCCCAACTAGGTATTATATAACTCAATGCATATGTTAAAATAGTTCCTTCTAATTCTGAAACATAGCTTATATTAAAACTACCTTTACTATTGTATTTATCCTCTACTTTAATCCTTTTAGCTACATCACTTACTCCTCCACCTATTACTATATAATAATTTAAAGGTATTTGTAATATACTATATAGAAGTAATAAAGCAATAATAAATTTATATTCTTCAATAATGGTGTTTTTAATTTCTGTAATTAATTTTTTGAACATCTAATCACCTTAAAATAATTATAACAAATAAAAGGAAAAATATGAAAAAAAATACTAAAAGTATACTTTTACTTGTCACTTTGATGATATATCTATCACTATGTCTTTTTAATCCTAATCAAGTTACAAATAATATTTTAGATTATTCATTATTATTTTTAAAAAGCTTATTTCCAGTTAGTTTTATTTTCTTTATTATTTCTAGACTATTAATAGATTATGGATTATTAGATATTATTTATAAATATTTAAATCTAAATAGTAGTAAATTATATGTATTTATTATTAGTATAATTAGTGGTTTCCCTAGTGGCGCTAAATATACTAGAGATTTACTTGAATCTAATTATATTAATACTACTGAAGCCAATCAAATTATTAAATACTGTCATTTCCCTAATCCGTTATTTGTATTAGGAACAGTTAGTTTAATATTAAATGATAATTTAGCTTTAAAAATACTTATTGCAATTATCATAAGTAATTTTATTATTTTTATCTTTAATTATCATAGTACTAGTATTATTCCTAATAATAGTAATAATAATACTTTAGCCAGTAATTTAAATAAAGCTATTGTTACTTCATTTAATACAATTATTAATATTTATGGAACATCTTTGTTTTTTTATTTGTTTAGTACTTTAACAACAAAATATTTCTGCTTTAATTCTTATTTATATACATTTATAAGTGGCTTATTTGATTTAACTAATGGTATTTTTACAACTAGTTTAATTAATAATACTTTAATTCAAGCCTACTTTATTTTATTGTTTATTTCTTTTGGTAGTATCTCTATTCATATACAAGTAAATACTCTAATAGCTAATTCAAGTATTAATTATATAGAATATTTAAAAGGAAGAATTATCGGAACTATAATAGCCTTTATTATTTTTAATTTATTATTAATATAAAAGAGATTCTAGCAGAATCTCTTAAATTAATGACTATATAATTCCCATCGTTCAGTTATTTCATTAGTTGAAGATACATAGTTAATTGGGCTAATAATTTGAACTCCATATCTAGTTGTTAATTCTGGATGATAAAAACCTATATAAACATCTAAGACATTATTATTAGTTACTTTTGTTTTTACATTACGAATACTTAAATCTTGAACTACTCTTCCTTCATATTTAGTAGAACCTAGCTTAGGAATAGGATATTCCATTACATTAGAATTTGTTGGTAATGGATTTTGATTAATATCAATAAAGTCATTATCAGGAGTACCATATTCAATCATATAGTAATCATCTTCAGTTGTTGATCCTCCAGGGTGTTCAGGAGATTTAGCATACTGTCTAATTATAAGTAATTGTCTTTTAGTACCATCTTTCATAATACATTCGACTGAATCAATTACTTTGGAACCATCTGGGCTAATATTTGTTTTTGTAGAAGCACTAACTATACCAATTTTAATAAAGTCTTCTTGAATATCTTTAGTTAATAAATTCTTATAAGTATATACAGCCTCTTTATTTTGTTCAAGAATTCGCTTTTCATTAAAAGCTGATACTGTGTTATATAAAGCTGTAGTAATAGTTACTATTAAAACAAAACAAACTATAACCTCAACGGTAGTAATTCCTTTATTATTTAATTTTTTCATACTATACATTCACCTCTATAGTCGCATATGAATAGTAATTGTTACTTGCTTGAACATGGTGAAAAACAACAATTATTCTATAAAATGCTCCATTTCTCGATTTAGTCTTATAATCTGGTAACAATTCAACATAATCTCTTGTTCTTGTAGGAAAGATTTTCTTATTTGCCTCCTTTGAACACTCAACTTCTGCTTTTTCTACAGGTAACATACTTTTTTCTTTACAGTTAGTTACAAAATCATTTATACATTCATTTAGATTAGTTTTGTCACAATCTTCTTGAGCACGAATAAGAGCTTGATCTCCTGTCATAGATACAGTGGTTTTAAAATCACGCATCATTTGAGCTGGCCTGTTAGCACCAAATCCAATTCGATAACTAGTTACATAAATACTACAATTGTTACCATCTGGATCACAATTATCTACTTGTAAAGCATTGACAAGATTTTTACACATCTGTTTTTTATCAGACTCTGACGAAATCTCTTTACACTCAAAACGAAAGTATCCATACTTTTCAAAGTTTCTACCTTTAACGCTATCACTGTCGACTACATATTGAGAATCTTCAATAATCTTTTTTATCCAAAAAGCAGAGTACTTGTCGTCAACATCATCATATACTTCTCTTTTCTCATATTCACCAATCAATGGATAGAAATAGTAATATAACATTGAGAAAATAGTCATTAAGAACACTGTAACAACCAAGGTTTCAGCAAGGACAAATCCTCCACTATTAATTTTTTTCATAAATTCTTTCTCTCTTTCCTTGATATTATCTTAAATTCATTATATAATAATTATGAATAAAATACCATAGAAAGTAGACAAAGGGGTTGAAATGATGGTTCAATTTGATGTCAAACGTGTCCAAAAAGGAACCGAGAGTTTCATGGTGTCTTTTGATTTTACGAAGACCCCAGTTACACAAATAGCAGACTATATCATTATTTCTGCATCTAATCATAACGCTTCAGATATTCATTTCGATCCGCGTGAAGAAGGAATGATGGTAAGATTCAGAATAGATGGTGACTGTCAAGATTATACTTTCGTTCCAAAAGCATATGAAAGAAATTTAACGACAAGATTAAAATTATTAGCTAATATGAACATTACTGAGTCTCGTTTACCACAAGATGGTGCGATTAAAGGAATGTTTGGTGATACATATCTAGATATGCGTGTATCTGCTTTACCACTTAATGAAGGTGAAAAGATAGTTATCCGTATCTTAGATTATACTCGTAGTTTACAAGGTATCGATAGTTTAGGATTCCATCCTAAGAACCTTGAAAAAATCAAAAGAATGATGGGTATACCGAATGGTATCATTCTTACTACTGGAGCTACTGGTTCTGGTAAATCTACAACTACTTATTCAATTCTACAAGGATTAAACAAACCAGAAACTAATGTTATTACTGTTGAAGATCCGATAGAAATGAACATTGAAGGTATAAATCAGGTTCAAGTAAATGCTGAAATTGGTATGACTTTTGCTGCAGCACTTCGTTCTATCTTACGTCAAGACCCGAACGTTATATTAATCGGAGAGATTCGTGACTCTGAAACTGCCCAAATAGCCGTACGTGCTTCTATTACTGGACACTTGGTTCTATCAACAATCCATACAAATAATGCTTTGGCTACTGTTGAACGTTTACTTGATATGGACGTTGAACGTTACTTATTATCTACTGCCCTATCAGGAATTATTTCACAAAGACTTGCTAAAATGTTATGCCCTGACTGTAGATATCAAAGAGAAACTACTAAATATGAGAAAAAAGTATTTAAAAAATATATGCATATGGATGTAGCAACTGTTTGGGATGCTAATCCACATGGTTGTGACCATTGTCGTCGTGGTTATCATGGACGTATTGCTGTACATGAAGTACTAGAACTTACTGATGAAATT
>CADBCT010000015.1 GCA_902793315.1 uncultured Erysipelotrichaceae bacterium | reverse complement strand
ATATCTATCGGCATAGCACGGTCGTACACTTTATCAGTAACAGCGAATGTAGAGTCATCGTTATTGATTGTACCGATATACCACATATTACCAGGTATTTGTAATTTACCATTTGTTAATAACTTAGGGTCACTATCCCATGTACTAGGAACTAACTCAATTATCCACTCATCACGGCTCGGCATTTCTAGAATAGATAACATCTCGGCGAAGTAATACTCAACACGGGCGATATTCATTTCGTCCAGTACTGTTACATATACATCATCTGTATAGTTAGCTTTATATAGTCCCTTTAAGACATCTGTCTCATTGAACTTCTTAGTGAACTCGTTGAAGTAACCAAATAACTCGGTTCTATCTCTCCAAGACGGTTGTACTGAAGCAATAATTGCATCATTCTTAATAAATTTAAATTTACCCCAAGCATAAGCTAAGGAAGTTTTACCAGTACCAGAAATACCTTGTAGGATAACAAGTCTAGTACAGCTTAAACCTGATATAAATAATCTTATCATTTCAGATGTATAATACAAATGCAACTTAGATGCAGCAAAGTTTCTAAAGTGTTCTACTAATTCTTGAAGAGTAAAAGTATTACCATAATTAACAGGCTTATAATTAGCAAACTCTACATCAATTTCATGTAATTTACTAAATCTACCATCAAATGCACCAAGAGCATCTTCTTGTTTCTCTTCTTCTCCAGTCTCTTCTTCACTTACTACTTCAGCTTTATCAGGTTTTAATCCTAATTGAGAAACTTTCATAGCTAGTAATTTATCCTTTTCATTAGATAATTTAGCTACTTCTTTATGAAGATTACCAATCTCTTCTAACATAGATTCTTGCTCTACTAAAGTTTTTCTAAATCTAATATATTTTCTAATAACAAACCAAATCAATAATACTATTAAAGCTAGGACAATAATTAGTACTAAGATAGCAATAACTACTAGTATCCATTCACCCATATTGAAGTCTTTACGATACATTGAAATTACATAACCGTATTCACGAATATTAAACATTTGAATAATACCTAAGATTATTCCTTTAAATATTCCTAAGAATCCTTCAAAGAATACAGACATAAATTCATAAAGAAATCTTATAAATGTACTCATTATTCATCCTCCTCTAATATTATTATTCGATCATCAGTATCAGCATAACTGATAATATCTGCTTCACGTTTAGTTTTATAATTAGTAACTATAAAATACTCTATTGGTAAAGCAAGTATTGTAGAAAATTTCTTTTCAATATCATTTACATAAGTCATATCTCTAAAGCATGATAATCTAACTTCATTCTTGAAAACCTTTTCCCTACTAGTTAAAACTTCATCAGATAAAGCTATTCCTAATTTCCTGGCAATTAACTTATCATTCACAATGTTTTTAATCTCTTTAGCAAAGTCCCCATCAACAATAGCTGGATTATCAAGTAATACAATATAACGCATCTTATCATCCAATTCTAAACATTTATCTTTTAAGATTTTAAAAGCTATTTTATTTAGAATATTAATTGACTTCTTCAAATATAATTTTTGATCTTTATAAACTTGATTAACTAATGTCTTACGATAACTATTTAAAAGTTTAATACTATAATTCATATCAATAATTACTAAATTATCTTGTTGACGACTAGTTAATTCAAAAAATTCATTAATATTTGATTCTAAAATCTTATTCTCTTTACGAGACATATTAATAAATTCTTTAATAAAATTATCTTTCTTGTTCCCTAAAATAATTTGAATATAACGATCTTTAACTACTTCTTCTTCAATTAATTTTTCTATTTCTTCTTCTGTTTGATAAATACCATCTAAATTACAAATAAAGTAAGCTACTTTCTTTAATTCTTTTATCTGCTTAATAAGTCCACTATTTTCTTCTAATAGTTCTACTTCTAGACCATCATATTCTTCACTTAAAACTTCAAAAGAAAATGGCGTACCATCTTCTACTGTTTCGTATATATTATAAAATTTAGCATTAAAATAATTGTTAATATATCTGTCTAAAATATCTACAGATTCTGGTTGTTTTGAGCTATATAATATCTTCCCTAATTTTTTTAGGTAATAAGTTTTAAATTTCTTGTATGAATCAACTATATTATTCATATTACCACCCACTATCTACTCTCTTAAATTATAGCATATATAAAGTTCTAATAAAAGCTATTTTTATTCACGTGCCAACACTACATCTACTTGAACAATTGATGTTGGATTCTTTATTGGATAGGTATAATTAGTATAAGGATTTACCTTATAAAAGATAATCTTTTTATTGGTTGCAGCATCTACTTTAAAGGCATATTTTGAAACATAATTATTACCATTAATTGTAGTTTCTTGATATGGTGTTGTTAATCTATTCCTAATAGATTCATCAGTTGAGTCTAGAATAACTACATTAGGATCAAAAGTTAAGGTTACTTTAGCTGAGAAGCATTTTGCTTTTTCTGTATCTGTTAAAGTTTGATAGACATCATTAGATATTTCATCTCCTACTGAATAAGTACCAAAAGCTTGTTCTACCTCATAATAAGCCATTGAATTCGTTAGATTCAAATTCATTACTAAGTCACCCATTTTATCATCTATATTATAAGTAAATCTACTATTTACAACATTTAAATCATAAGTTGCTGATAAGCGCTTAACGTAAGGAGAAGATGACTCAACATAAGTATTAACACTAACTGTTTCTCCAGCTGCAAAATTAACTCTAGGTACTACTGTAATTTGATAACTATCAGTATGAGAGTCTTCGTAAATAATACTACTTGACTTATTGACTGTACAAGTTAATTTAGTATTGTCACAATCAACATATATTGAATATTCAATATCACTAGTTGTATATCTTTCAGAATTCTTCCTATTATTTACATCTATTGTTATTTGATAAGTACTAATACCATCCCAGTTATTTATTTGATAATGCTTATTATTTACTGTTAAAACCGAGCTATTAAAATAGAATTTTTTAGTTTCTAAGATATAATTATTAATAATATTTAAGAAGTATTTAGCATAAGCTATACCCAATACTAAAAGCCCTACTAATGATACTAGGGTAATAATACTAAGTTTTTTATGCTCTCTAATATACTTCATTTTTTTCTCCTTATACTTTTTGTTCAGAATAAATACCTATTTCTATATTCTCTGGTACTCCAGAATAATTTAAATGAGTTTTATAAATTAATGGATATTCAACCACTAAAACATAGGTATCAGTTCTCCTAACTCCATACTGAAATTCATAATTAGAAGTAGGAGTATATAATTTATACCAAGCTCCATCTTCATCTTGGACCAATTCATGTCCTTGAATAATATTAGTGGCGCTACTACTATATGGTTGATTCCTCAATAATTTTACTGTTATTGGTAAATTTGTAGTTGTTCTAACTTGAATATAATATTTTAAATTTACATCTCCATCTAAACTTCCATTAAAGTTAGATACTGTAAATGTATATGTATATGGTGTATCACTAGGTACAATTGCATCTGGATCAATATTAAATGTTAGTTTTTGATCTTTTAATAAATATATGGCTTTATCAATATTTGCACTTAGTTTTACTGATGATTCATATTTAGCATATGATTGTGCAAAGAAAAAGCCTAGAAGAACGAACAAAAGTAATACTAAGACTGCTTTTAAAACGTTTTTGACTTTTTTAATATTAATGTTTTTCTTCATAATATCACCTACTATTCGTTATACGGCGTAATTGTCTCTCCTACATATTGGATAGCATTTAAATCTATTTCCATAAAGTTATCACTATCAATTTCATCACTATATTCTACTAAAGAACCATCATCTACCCATGAAAAATTCATAGAAATAGTTTTTACTCCAGATAAACTAGCCTTGGGTATTACTACACAATAAGCGTTAGCACCTACTCTTATAACTGATAAATCATTAGAAGAAACACTAGTTAAAGTTAAGTATTTATCAGGATCAACAGTCTTATCAGTAACAGTAAAAGTAAGCTTAACAGCTACTTCACTACCTGAAGCATCTATTTGGATTGGATAACTAAGATTTGACCCAGGAGCTACTTTTCCACTTCTAACATTAGTTAAATCATTAACAGTATAAGTAAGTGGAATGTTCTCTAATGAAGAATTAGTTATTTCTTGATTATTAACTTTAATTGACCAATCAGCAAGCGTATTTGAAACACGCCCAGTAATAGTAGATTCATAAGCTGCTTGAATCCCTCTAACAACTAAATACATGAAACAAAATATTAATAATGTTACGACTAATACTGATCTTTTTCCATTCTTCATAATTTTCACCCTAGTTTGATTTAATTATATCATAATTATTACTCAAATTAAACAAATATAAATCAAAAAAAGAAGAATTAATTCTTCTTTCTTTTTATTTTTCTTTTCTTTTTTTCTTTTTTATCTTCTAGTACTTCAATATCTTCTAATTCGTCTGGATCACTCTTTTCAAATTTTAAGATTATTACAAAAGAGTACACATGATAAATAAAGATACACATCATTGGTAATAATACTAGGAATAGGAATCCTACTTTTGACTCTAATACACTTAGTACTTTTCCAAGACTACGATGTACAGAAACATAATTACCTATTACCTTTTTATCAATTACTGTAGCTGTTTCACCTTTATTAGCAACATCTAAAGAATAAATAGTAGCAAATCCATCATCCTTTATTTCTGTTACAGCAGCTTTTTTGATAAAGTATTGGTCATTAATAACACTATAGTAGTAAATAACGTTTCCTTTTACAATATCATCACCATCTTTTATTACTAAAAGATCTCCAGATTCCACACCTTCTAATAAAGATGCTTGCCCTTTGTTAACTTCTACTAGTGTATATTTTCCAAATTGAGTGTGTCCATAATCATTAACAAATAGTAGACATCCTGTTAAGAATATTACATAAACAATTATTATTGCTTCTACTATTCCTAACACCCAAGAAACTATCTTTTTCATTTCAATCACCATCCTAATTTTAACATAATATTTAGTTCGAAACAACTGGTTTTTTAACGATCAAATATGCTTCATCTGTGTCTACTACTTGTTCGTTATCACATAGTTTGAATACCAATTTATAAGTACCACTCTTAATATTTTGATTTACTGTAAGTGGAATAGTATATGGAGAAGTTCCAAAAGGAAGAGAAACCTCATAAGGATAAACAGTTGATCCTGTTCCTGTTAAGTAATTCTCAAAGACTTTTGAAGCTTCTATTTCAGTATACTCAATTGCTTGTGAATTATTAATATTTCTTTTATAAATACTCAACCTTAAATTAGCGTTTGAAAGACTTGAACTATACTTAACTTGGTAAGCATTAATTCTATTACCAGCTTCATTTAAGCCCGTATCTGCATAGAATAACTTTGTTTCATCACTATTAGTTACTGTTATAGAATTATCAGAACTAATAACTTGAATCGTCTGAGTGAATGTAGGTGCATTTAAATCAGAGGCATGTAATCCATCTGATGAAGCTATAATTGAGTACTTAACTGTATATTGACCAGCTGGTAGTAAAGAGTCAACTGTGACTTGTAAATTTCTAGTAATTCTAGTAACCTTATCAGCTAGTTTAATCCTAAACACACCATCACTGTCAACATAATAATCAACATTATTAATAGTTATTTTTGTACCTGATAGCATCGACGAACTAACACTCGTGCCTTGACTATTAAATAATTGAATATTAACACCCATACTACTTGCTTCATAGTTAGTATCAATAACTTTTTGTGAGCTTCCACTAGTAGAATATGATACCTGAGTAGTATAAACTGTCGTATTAGGTGAATCATAATAGAAATTAGTATTATTTGTAGTAACAAGTTGTGATAAAACGATATTTGAAGTTGTATAGATATTAAATACCATATCTCGATCTTCTAGACGTTTATCTAAGACTGTTACAGCAGTTCTATCATCATCAGTACGAAGTTCATATAACATTTCATTATCAACTTGAGCCGTTGAAATATTTGCATATTTAAAGTCAAAGATGAATAAGAATTCTTCATAAGCCATACCCATATCCGTATCATAGTATTGTAAATTCATAGCTGTATCATTATACTTATTCGAAGTTGTAGTAGTATCCATAGCTATAAAATCAGATAACAGGTACGATATTTCATTATCATCAGCTAATTGCTGTACTTTTTGAGCATAATTAGTTGCATTTACTTCATAATAGTAATATTTTGGACTTTCCCTAGATAAATCTATTAAAGTAATTGTTGTTCCTACTGGAAGAGCATAATTAGATACTAAAGTACGATAATAATTATGGTTATTACCATAAATATTCTTCATTTCATCATTAGCTATTAGTGAAAAATACTCAGTAAATTGTGATTTAGGCGTAATATTAACAGCAGTTGTTACCGGCATTGAATATTTTTTACCATAAGTAATACTTGCATCATAATGATTACCATCTGAATACTTAATAGCTTCGATATTAATCTTGATAGTAACTAATTTTAATTCTACTTCATAACCATTTTTTGGAGCTACTGCCTCCATTGTTATAACAACAGTTCCCAAGTCTCCTTCCATGTCAATATTCTTGGCATGATACAAATAGAATTGTAAGTTAGGAGCTCCTGCTTCACTGTTAGTTAAATATACTTCATCTCCAGTAAAATCACCATTATCAGCACTTATGAAAGATGTTTTATTGAAGGCAGTCCATTCAGTAGACTCACTCTTCATATTCAAACCGAACAATTTAGATTCATCTGAACCTACTCGAGCGAATTTAGGTACTTGGCTTTCATCTACCATAGTTAAATCAGAATTTAATTCAGTAGCATCAAAACCTAATACTGTAAATGTTGTATCTCCATTAGGGAAATCGATTAATGATAGCGTATTAGTACCCATAGATAGATACTTAGAAGCTGTCATAGTAAACTCATATTCAATTGAATTAGTACCAATTTGCCATC
Organism: uncultured Erysipelotrichaceae bacterium; assembly: GCA_902793315.1. Classification (GTDB taxonomy): domain Bacteria; phylum Bacillota_I; class Bacilli_A; order RF39; family UBA660; genus UBA3789. The sequence goes on along the minus strand of CADBCT010000015.1, from coordinate 14,165 downwards.
TATAGTATTCAGTATTAGTAGGAGTCGGCTCAATATAAGCTGTTTCAATTTCTCTAAAGTTAGTGTCTTCTTCCAAATAATTGGTATAGAATCCATCTTTAGTTATATCATGATTAGCATGATGCTTTCCTAAAACATAAGAACTAGCAACTACTAATTCTGCAGTTGTAGCTGCGGAACCATAAGTATAAGTAGAATTATCATAAATACCTGTTTCATGGATATTTCCAGCAGAATTACGGTATACTCCAAAGAAAGTCATACCAGTTACTTTTCCATAATCAGTAGCATCAGCATCTGTTGCGATATTTAAATTTTTGTTAGCTAATAGATAAACTCTATTATCAACATTTTTAGTAACTGTTTTTGCACTATCATCAATTGTTACTGTAGCTGGAACTAAACTTCCACTAACATCAACTCCAGAAGTGAAAGATACCATTTGGTTAGCATTTTCATCTAATAATAAAACTGTATTATTCTTTATAGTTAATCCTCCTACAGGATTTTCATTTTCTACTGTTCCGATTAAGTTGAATGAATACTTAGCATTACTATATTTATTAGTAATGTCGGTTGCACCAATTAGATGAATTACTGATTCATCAATTGTTAAATATTTTGTTCTTTGAATTGAAAGATTATCATTAGGATTAGCTAAAGTTCCTAATTTTTTGATATAAATAGTTGAATCTCCAGCTGATGAAGAAGCATTACCTGAACCAAAGATTGATCCATTTAATTTAAATGTATGACTATTATTAGCATAACCATCACCATTAATATTAATATTAATACCTTCAGTTACAGAAATAGCCGTATAATCATATTCTGGTGAACCCGAAGCATTAGATTCTCCACCACCATAAACTGTTCCTTTTATCCAAATATTTCCTTCAGTTAATCCTGATTTATTAACAGCTAAAGTCCCAATATTAACATTAGCTACTCCATTAACAACTGAAGTATTGGCACCACCATAGACATTTCCATAGATAGTACCACCAACAATATTAACAGTTGCTGTCTTAGTACTTGATGATGATCCAGTACCGGCTGAGTTTCCTGATCCAAATACAGATCCGTATGGCACCTGTGTTGATTCTGATCCAATAGTTGTTGATCCTTCTATTGTAATCGTTGTATTTCCTTTAACATCTGCTTCATTTCCACCGGCATAGGCACTTACATTAACTGTTGCATTTTTAACATTTATATCACTGTTTCCACCAACTTCTCCTTGGTTTCCTCCACCGAAAACACTGTTATTAATAGTAGCGTTTTCAATAGCTACAGAAGTATTAGCAGTTACATCAGCTCGGTTTCCTCCACCATAAATATTAGTGAAAAGACCTCCTGTTACTTCAACATCAGTTTCAGTAACATCTGCTAAATTACCTCCACCAAATAAGCTAGTGATTGTTCCATTTAATACTCGAACATTAGTAGATCCTGATACTGCATTGTATCCTCCACCATAAACAGCTTGGGATGTTCCCTTTATATAAGTTACATTAGTAGAAATTGTATTTCCACCGGCATTATTACCACCATAAACTTCAGATACAGTCTGATTTGTATTAATAGTTACAAGTGATGTGGTAACTACTCCTGACTCATTAGATCCACCAAAGACCTTGCTTATAGAGCCACCAGTAACACTAACATTAGTTGTTCCAGCTCCTACTTCATTTCCACCACCGTAGACATTTTGACTAATAGTTCCACCACTTATACTAACGTTTGTTGTAGTTGTTGAACCACCTAAATTATTAGCTCCAAATACATTTTGTGCACTTCCGGAAGTTACTTGAACATTAGTTGTTGTGATAGCTCCACTTTCGTTAGAACCACCATATAAGTTATTAGTAATTGTTGACCCTTGAAGATAAATATTAGTAGTTGTTTGACCAGTATTATTTCCTCCTCCAAAGGCATTTCCAATAGTACCACCATTTAAGTAAACTGTATCCCCTCTACCAGGGCTTCCCATTAAATCATTACCACCAAAGACTTTTCCTATTGATCCATCATTGATAGTAACTGTTATATCACCATATTCTTTTGGAGTATATGTTACATTATCAACAGTACCACCTTTACCTCCACCAAAAACATTATTAACAATCGTTCCTTTATTAACAACAACATTAGTTTTATAAGTAGCTGTTGCAGAACCATTATTAGTTGTACCATTTACTGATCCAAAAGCAGATCCTCCGTAAACATTTCCTTCAATTCGTGGCGAAGTAGATTTATTATTATTACCAATTGTTACATTGACATTTTGAGAAACATAAGTACCTTGGTTAGTTACATTTCCTACTTGACTATAACCACCTTCACCACCACCATAAACATCGGTTTTTACTGTTCCTCCATCAATGTTTACATTAACATTTCCATAAACTATTCCTTTGGCACATGAACCACCATAGATTGATTTATCAACTGTACCACCATTCATTTCAATATTTATAGTGGCTGTTGTGGCACTTCTTCCGGCACCATTATTATTTCCTCCACCATATACTGAACCTTTAATATTTCCATTATTTATTTTTACATTAGTTGTGGAATTCGATGAACTAGTGCTTGTTGCGACAGCACCAAAGTTACCACCACCATAGACATTCTTCTTTACTGTAGCTTCTCCATCAATAATAACTTTTGAATTGTTAACTGATCCGATAGTACCATAGTTAGCATTACCATTACCGGCACCAAATACTGACCCAGCTTCTGCACCCCAAATAGTTGCAGCAGAAGTATTATCACCAATGACAGCATTTCCACCAATATATATGAATGAATCTCCATCTAGAGTACCATCACCATTTCCTCCGGCAGTACCATTAGACCCACCAAAAACGGAATAATCTACTTGACCACCAGTAACACTAATAATACGATTTCCGTAAGTTGTACTAAGGGCCGCTCCACCAAAGACAAAGTCAGTTTTTCCACCTTTAATATTTATATAAATAATATTATTAGCTTTTACACTACTAGCAACTAACGGTCCACCATTGATATTGAAGATATCTCCACCTTCAACAATCAACTCTGCTGGAGAATAAATATTACCACCAGTTAATCCACCAACATAAATTCCTGATGCAGCCTCAGTTTCTGCCTCACCAAATTTTCCGCTTTTAATGATTGTAGTCATATATTTTGGTTTGTCAGTTCCGGCTCTAATTGTTCCACCATAAGTTGTAGTTGCATTATAATATACTCCTAGTTTATTGTTAGTATTAGTTATTCTATCAAAATCAGATCCATAAATAGCAGTAGCATCTACATAATACGTTCCACTAGCACTCGTAGTAGTTATACTACTTATTGAATTATAATAACCAGATTCAACAATAAAAGTATATTTAGAAGGAGTTCCCGCACTTCCAGTACCATTATTTTTTCCTCCAACAACACCTCTTGCATTATCATAATATCCATCAGAATATGTTGGATTCCACCATGATCCTCCACTTTGATAACTACCCTCACTAATTGGTATTCCTCGTCCAATTTTTAAATTGTAATAGTTACCATAAATGTAATTGTAATTAGAATTTGATGCTCCTGAAGTAGCTGGTTCTATTTGTCCAGTATATAAGCTTACATATTCTACTCTAAGATCAGCTCCAGCATTTATGGACCTTTCATCTAAATTAATTCTATAATTACTTCTGTCAGAACCGTTATTAAGTCCAGTAACTGTAACTGGAACACTATTATTAAACCCATTAATATTACCGGTTAAATAAGCTATGTTAGTATCCCTTGTTGTTAGATAGTAATAATCATAATTAGTATTTGAAAAAGTATTAGAAGCATCATACTGCATTAGTTCATAATAGTTATTACATGTATTTCCAGTACAGCTTCCACTAGTCTGAATTACTCCTGAAGCATTATAATAACCAACTAAAGAACCAGCAGGTACACCTTTTTTAAAAAATCCAGCTAAAACTTCTCCTTCATTTAAGAAAGAATTCATTTGATAACCTGTTGGTGTTAAAGTATAGTTTTGCATACTACCATTAAGTAATTGATAATATGTTCCTCCTGGTGTAACATCAGATTCTGGAACTTCTAAGTAATAATAACAAGTTCTAGGTGTCCAACGATCAATACGAGTACAACGTTGTCCATTTAAACTAGCTCCTGTATTACTAACAGCTCCAGTTGGATAATAAGCTCCATTATTACTAGTACCACTACTTATACTATTGTAAGAATATAGAGTAGGCAAATTACCATATATTGGTGTTCTTGTTGCTATTGGATTCATTCCAACACTTTTTAAACCTGTTGTTGATAAATTATTATTACTAACACTAGCTACAACAGATGTAGCTTCTGTCCATGTGGCATACATAGTAATACTTGTTGCTACTGTTGGATCAGCTGGTGCTGGTATCTTAACATATCTAGTATAATCATCAGTATCTAAGCTAACAACTGCTCCAGCATAATCAGTAACCCATCCATTAAAAGCTCTATTATTAGGCCTATCTGCATATGGATTATCAATTAAAGGAATAGTAACATAACCATCTTTAATTGGATAATATTTATAATAAACAAAGTCAGATATCTGTTCACTTAGTGATACATATCCTACTACACCATTAGTGTTATCAACAGTACCACCTTTATAAGCAATATAAATTTTTGCCAAGTTAGTATTGCTATATAAATTATAACTATTACCAGTAGGAGTTGTAGTTACTGTTCCTCCTCCAGTATAATTAAGACCCATATAATAATTATAGTCACTTGTTAAATCATTAATATAAGCTGTCTTAGCAGAAGTATCTATTCCAGTATCATGTATAGCTACTGGAGCAGATTTAAATGAATTAGTAACAACTTGAGGTTTTGGTTTTTCTTCAACTTTTATTTCTCTTAATATGAATTCATCATCTTTTAATAACCATTCATATTTTTCAAGATCTTTGTTAAATGCTTTTAAAATATCATCAGTACTAACTTCTTTATCACCAAAGTAATACTTTTTACCAGAAAATTTATAAATATTTTCTATTTTAGAATCTTCTTTAACTTCTCCATTTTGTGTTATAGTTTCACTTTTTATGTTATAAACAATCTTATTTAAATCAGATTCAACACTACTACTTAAAGTAAATGCATCTTCATAATTTGACTTAGCTTCTCCTAAAAGCATAATATTATTAATTTTATATCCCTTACCAATTTCTCCAATAAAGGTAGCAATCTTACTCTCTTTTGCTATTTCAATTCCAGTAAGATCTATATCAATATTCTTTATTAGGATATTACTAATAGTATTATCTTCTTTTTCTTCATTGTTTATTTTTCCTGCTAGAGTTCCTAAATATATTTTTCCACTACCAGTAATCATAATCTTCATACCATTAATAGTAAGATTACTTATTTTAGCATTATCTACATTACCAAATAATCCATAGTAATTATCTTTTTCCGAATCAGCCTTACCAGTTAAAGCAACATTCTTAATAACATGCCCTTTACCATCAAAATATCCAGAAAAAGGAACTTTTTGTCCTATTTGTCCTAAATCATGACTTCCTAGATTGATATCAGCAGTTAATTCATAATATAAACTTTTATATCCATCAGCTTGTCCTTCATCTAAGACTTTTTTAAGAAAAGCTAATTCTTCACCGTTTTTAATTAAATATGGATTTTCTTTTGTTCCATTTCCACCAGAAAAACTGGTAGCTATTGTACTACCATCCCAAACAGTATCTGTATCTTCTGCTAATGCTGGTCTATCGGTGTAAACAAAAAAGAAGGCTACACTTAAGACAGCAAGAAAAACAATTGCTAAAGATATTGTTAATACTTTCTTTTTCAAGTGTACCTCCTTACAAATTAGTAATTACTTATATCTACTAATTTCTTTTCTCTATTTAACTCTAAATTATCATCTTTGTTGTATTTTTTCGCTACTCTTTCCATGAAACCAATCAAAGCTTTTAATTGCTTTTTATCATATCTTTCTTGTACTACTACAAAGCTATTATTTTTATCAATTAAAACTTTATATTTTAGTATTTTAAATACTCCATCAAAGAAATGTGCATCATTATATAAAATAGCTATAAATAGTATTTTTAAGAATGCATAGATAGGTAAATCATAAATTTTATTTCTTAACTCTTTATATAATCCAACTTTATCAATGTCATAATCAAAGTATTCCTTAAATGGAACATCATTTATTGCTTTATCCAACAAATCATATCTACCACTTTGAATATATAAACATATTTTATAAATATATTTATATTTCTTTTGCCATTCTTTAGTTAAATGTGTAGTTTCTAAAGCTCCATTATTTACCTTTAAAACAACATCGACAATATTATATATTTCTTCGTCTCTCAATTCTTGATCATTTGTAGTTTTATAAATATCATCATTTTCTAGATCAAGAACCTCTACCTCTTCTAATTCATCTAATACTTCAACATCAGCTGATTCTTTTTGCTCTTTTTCTAATAACTTTTTCAAATCTTTCAATTCACTCATTGGAATTGTTATAGTTAAACCTGAATGTTCATTAAAATTATTTCGATCTTGTGGACTGCAGAAAATATCTTGTGGTAAAACATTTGAATGTTCACGTACTATTTCTTCGTCTTTTACTTTAAATACTTTCTTTAATATTTTATCGAAAAGTCCATCAAAGTTTAATAGTGCTAGAGCTATAATAATAATGAATACTAAGACTACAAACTCTAGTAAAACCTTTGGTGATATTATGAGTACTATCTTACCAATGATATCATTCTTGGTAATGGCTTTATCATAAGTATCATTAACATCACCTTTAGTTATATATTTATTACCACTTTTTTGAACTAATCTATGAGTAACAATTGATTTATCACTTTTAAAAGCAACGATATCATCTACTTTTACTTTCTTAGTAATATCTACTATAACAATATCATTTACTTCTATTTCTCCAGACATTGAACCACTTACAACAACAAAGTAAGTATATCCAAAAATATTAACGTAATCTCTATGAAGAATATCTAGGCAAACAAATACATAGCAGCATAGACCTACTAAAAAGACTAAAAATGTATAAAAAATGTATTTCATGATTGCTTTTATTCTTTTCATAAACACGACTCCATTTTATTCTTATTTTATTATATCATAGCACTAAAAAAAAAGGAACAATTGTTTCCTTTTTTTATCGTTTTTTTTATATTAAATTTTCATCTAAATTTATAGGTTTTATCTTATTAACATCACAAATAAACTTAATATTTTCAAGACTAATGCTATTATTCTCTACATTTTGAATCAAATTTATAAGCGAAACATCAGTTAATAAGCTATCTATAGCTTCTTTATCCATCTTTTCTTTGCTAATATTTATACCAAGTAAACGATATTTATTACTAATCGCTTCTGGAACATCTAAATTATTAAAAGCAAATATTCCATCTAAGAATTTACCACTTGGATCATAAATAAAATCAATATATTCATCTACTTCTTTTTCTAAGTTGAATGATGGATTTTCTTCATTTATTTGTCTTAAAGATCTAACTAAGTATGAATATGATGACAAAGCCATAATAAACAAGTCATGAACATTAGCTCCATCTTTAAGATTTTTATCTAAATCTACTGAAATTTTGGCTTCATCATAATTAGCAAAATCAGTTAAAATCTTATCAAATAATTCATTACTTTTTACTTTTGTTAAGCTTTGTTTACTTGCATCTTCTTTAGCTAATAAACCTTTTCCACAGCTCTTTTCATATTCCTTATTTAACTTTTCTCTTTCTTTATCATTTTTATCTATTTCTTTTTCAAGATTACCAAAAGTTCCTTTAACGTTAGCTCTATTAGTATATTTTTCTATTAAATCAGTAATAATAGTCTCATATTTATAGTACTTCTTCAAAATATTAAGTGTATTATATAAATCAAACATATTCTCTTTAAATTTTAATTTATCATCTACTGATAAATCTTGATAAGTACCTTCAATTACAAATGAGTCATATACTTTAGATCTAACATTAGAATCTTTCATATAATCATTAATACTATGCTTTCCTTGTAAGAAATCATCTAAAATAGTATATTCATCTGAATTAATATCTTCTTCTAATGATTTTCTAGTCAAAGTATAAACTTCTTCAGCATTAGCTAAGTCAACATCATTCTCTCTTACTAATTCAGCCTCTCTTGTTTTAGCATAACTATTAATGTTCTTTTCATATTTTTTCAAAATATTAAGTAAATTTTGTTTTATTTCAACGACTAATTTAGGACATTCCCAATATATCTTTTCAAATTTTTCTTTTCTTTGATTTTCAACAGCAGTATTAAAATAAGTATCAAAGTACTCTTCAGTAAACATTGTATAAGTAAAATCACTAGCACTTAATTTAACATCCATTTTCTTAAAGATTTCAACAAATTCATCAATAATTATATTTAATTCTGTGAAAGATGTATCATCTTTAATAGCATAAATCAAACTATAAAAACCTAGTTTAAAACTATTACTAATATTAGGATTTTTATAAATAAGTAATTCTCTAATACCTTTTAATTTTTCTTTTCTTTCTTTATACTTTTCATTTTTATTTAAAGGAAGTAAGACATTAACCCTATTTTCTAGTTCGACAAGTAATATTCTATTATATTCTTCATATAAATCTATTTTATCCTTTACGTAGGCATTTCTACCTTCTACTGCTTCTTTATGAAATTTCTTTTTTAATGCTTTAGTACCACTTTTTCTTTCTAATTCAAAATTATCAATGTAGTCATTAATTGATTCAATTTCTAACAATAAATTACTTTCATCAACTCTGCTCATTGTTTTCTTCCTCTTTTTCTTCTTTTTCTTCCTCTGTATTATTATCTTCAGTAGTTTCCTCAGACACTTCTTCTTTTACTGGTTCCTCTACTTCAGGTTCTTCATCTTCAACAATAATACATTCATTTAAGTGGTCTATTTCTTGATTTACTTTATCATATAATTCAAGCAGTTCTTCATTGTTAAATATACCTAACTTGTCCATTTTATCACTCCTAGAATAAAAGGCCTTCAATCGAAGGCCCTGAATTAATTTTATTAATTTTAGTCATCTAATACGAAATTCATGTTGAAACTAATTGCATCACCAGAAGCATTATTTTCACAATCTACGTCTTGACCTTCAACCCATAGATAGAATCTAACTTTAGTAATTCCTGCGCTTAAAGTAAACCAAGTTTGGTCAGTAGTTAATGCTCCATCTGGTGTCTTTAATCCTGGTGTAACTTGTTTGAAATTAGTTCCTGGATTAATTGGATTTAAAGCAACACCAGGAGCAGCAATTACAGCATCTACACCATAATAATTAGTTATTGGTGCAGTACTACTTGAAACAACTATTCCATAAGTTGATAAAGCATCTGCGATAGCAGCATCTGTATGAGCATTATTGTTTGGCTCCCAAATAAGTGCAGTAGTACCATTAGCTAAACCTTGTGCAGAAGAAATATCTCCGGCAGCAGCATTACCTTCATTAATCCATGCAACACGAGCAGCATTCTTTAATCCTTTATTAGTAGCTCCTGTTGAAGTAGTAACAGATGATCCAGCACCTAATTTAACAACTGAATTTTGAGTTACTAAGAAGAATAAGTCAAAAGCTACATAATTTCCAACAGCTCCTTTTGTATCAGTTTCTGCTGTTGATGTTAAAACTGTATTATCATTTGTATCAGTACCTAATTCACCTAAATACATTTTTAATTTACCACTAGCAATAGTTCCTCCTGTTGAAACTGGTGCTATTTGAGCTGAAGCTGATTTAAATGGTAATTGATTTGTATTTGTTGGATATAATGTGCTTGCTAATAAAGTATTATTTAAATCAGTATTTGTAATTACTGTCTTCCAGTTAGTAGCATCTGTAGATACTTGAATACCATTAGCAGTAGTTACTTGTACATCGATTGCATCAACAGTAATAGTTTTATTTGATGTGAACCATGCATAAGTATTAGCAGTTAAGATTAAACCTGTAAATACTACAAGCAATAATGCTAACAATATCTTTCTTTTTCTATTTTTTTCTTTCTTTGTTTCTTTGCGCTTAGCCATATTACGCTCCTCCCTTTCCTGTACCTGAGAAATGTTCTTCAGTTATGTCCATGTGCATTTTTATTTCGCCACCTAATAAGTCATTCAAGCATTCCGGATCATCACCTTCGATCCAAACCACTATCGTGAAATGGTCTTTCGTATTAGGTTTGAAACTTTTTCTTTGCTCTAACAAAGCTATGTCCTTCGAATAGAATGCTTTAGTATCTGGTTCAGCTTTACCAGTTACTTTATTTTTCTTGGCATAAACCGTAGGTTTACCATTTAAATAAACCATTATTCTAATCGCTTCATCTACGTTTCTTATAGTATCGTCTATGTCTAATTCATACCAATAATGAACTGTTTCTTTTCCGTTGTTTACAACGTAAAAACTATAAGCAATATAGTTATCTCCATTGTGTGATCCATTAGCTTCAGTATCTAGATTATTAGGTAACCACTTAATTGATATATTATCCATATAATCAATAGTTTCCGCAGCTAACTCTCTAGTTCTACTATCTTGCTTACCAGTCTCGGTTAAGAAAATATTCTTTCTATTAGACATATTCTTATCTAAAGAAACCGTAAATCGTCCACCTTTGTAGGCAATATATAAAAATAGATATATAGTTGAGATAGTGATTAGTAACAATAGCAATGTGATTTTAACTATTCGAACTACCAGTTTGCGCTTATATATCTTGTTGGCTTTTACACCAACGCCTCGTTCACCATTCATATTATCACCACACCGTAGTCGCAATACTCTATTTTTTATACATTAAGTATATCTTAATTTTTTTAAGAGTGCAATATTCAAAAAACAATTTTCGACATTTTTTTTATTTTTTTTGCTGTTTTACAGTTTTTGTCAATGTTTTTTTAGTGATTTTTGTTATACAAAAGAAAAAATGTAGACCTCTTATTTGTCTACATTTACTCACTTTTCATTTCAAACAAAATATCTCTTAATTCCATAGCTCTTTCAAAATCAAGTGTTCTAGCAGCTTCACGCATTTCCTGTTCAATTGTAGCCATGATTTTTTCTTTTTCAGCTTTACTAATCTTTTTGGATTTTTTCTTGTTCTCTTCAATATTAGCTGTATTACTAATTACGTCTCTTATTTCTTTTTTTATTGTTTGTGGAATTATATTATTCTCTTTATTATATTTTTCTTGAATACTTCTACGTCTGTTAGTTTCACTAATTGCCTCATTCATTGAATCGGTAATTCTATCACCATACATAATAACATGTCCATTAACATTTCTAGCACATCTACCAATAGTTTGGATTAAGCTTCTGGTGCTTCTTAAAAATCCTTCTTTATCAGCATCTAATATAGCAATCAAACTAACCTCAGGAATATCTAAACCTTCTCTTAAAAGGTTTATACCTACTAAGACATCATACTTACCAGTTCTAAGATCATGAATTATTCTCATTCTTTCTAAGGTCTTTATTTCACTATGAAGATAAGCTACTTTAATATCTAATTCTTTTAAATAATGCGTAAGCTCCTCAGCCATACGAATTGTTAGAGTAGTAACTAAAGTTCTCTCATTACTCTCAATTCTGCTTTTTATTTCTCCAACCAAGTCATCTATTTGTCCTTCACTTTTACGTACTTCGATTGTTGGATCTAATAAACCCGTCGGTCTGATTATTTGTTCAATGTACTTATTATTAGTATAACCTAATTCAATATCTCCTGGAGTAGCTGAGACAAAGATAGCTTGATTTATCTTACTTTCAAATTCCTCATACTTTAATGGCCTATTATCTAAGGCACTAGGTAGTCTAAAGCCATAATCAACTAAATTCTGTTTACGTGATCTATCTCCATTATACATTCCTCTAACCTGTGGAAGGGTAACATGAGACTCATCAACTACCAATAAATAATCTTCAGGAAAGAAATCCATCAAAGTTGTAGGCGTCTCACCCTTCTTTCTACCAGCTAGTGGTGCTGAATAATTTTCTATTCCAGAACAAAATCCTGTTTCTTCTAACATTTCAAGATCATAATTAGTTCTTTGCTCTAATCGTTCAGCTGCAAGTAACTTATTTTGAGATTTTAATTCTTCAAGCCTTTCTTTTAACTCAGTTTTTATTCTTTCTATTGCTTCTTTTAGTTTTTCATCACTAACTACAAAGTGGCTAGCCGGAAAAATAGATACATTCTTTAAATTATTAGTAATAGCTCCTGTTAAAGTATCTATTTCACTAATTCTATCTATTTCATTATCAAATAATTCAATACGATAACCTACAGTATTATGATTAGCTGGTATTATTTCAATAATATCTCCTCTAACTCTAAATGTTCCACGTTTAAAATCTAAATTATTACGTTCATATAACATTTCTACTAGTTTGGTTAATATTTCATTACGATCTATTGTTTCTCCTACTGATAAAGTTAACATTTTATTCTTATACTCTTCAACTTCTCCAATACCATAGATACAAGATACACTAGCTACAACAATAACATCTCGTCTAGATATTAAAGCCGAAGTTGCGGCATGTCTTAATTCATCTATTTCATCATTTATAGATGAATCTTTTTCTATATAAGTATCAGTAGATGGTACATAAGCTTCTGGTTGATAATAGTCATAGTATGAAACAAAGTATTCTACTCTGTTATCAGGGAACAATTCTTTTAATTCACTATATAATTGACCAGCAAGTGTTTTATTATGGGCTAATACTAAAGTAGGCCTGTTAGTTTCTTTAATAACATTAGCAATAGTATAAGTCTTACCTGTACCAGTAGCTCCTAGTAATACTTGATACTTTTTATTAGCATTTATTCCATCAACTAATTCTTTAATAGCTTCTGGTTGATCACCATTAGGTTTAAATTTAGATACTAACTTAAATGACATATTATCACCTCAATTCCTAGATATTTTATCATTTATATGTAAATAAGACAAGGTACTTACTTTACGAGAAAAGATTAATATGTTAGTATCATATTAGGAGGTAAAAATAATGGATGGTTTTAATAAAGATGGAAAGGTAGATATCTATCGTGATATATTTGAAGGCAAAACAGATGAAGAAATTATTGAATTATGTGAAGAATTTCTAGGAGAATTTAAAGGTCGTTATTTTGATAATAAGCTTATAGAGGAAAGAGGAAGGTATGACAGAGCTGTTGCAATAGATAATCTTTGTCAAGCTATTAGAGAATCAAGAGAAAAGAATATGGATTTTACTCCATCAGAAAGAGAATCTGTTTTAAAAGAATTTGGAATGTCAGGAGAAATTACTCCATTATCTGCTCTAGCTTCTAGAACAATTAGAGAAGAAGCAACTGAAATAGTAAGACAAGGTTTTATAAGAGGTTTCTCAGATGAACCAATGGATAAAGAAGAATTAGAAAGACGAATAAACTTGGTATTGAAATGTTGTAGCGCAGATACATTCAATACATTAATGCAAAAAACTATTCCTCAATTTTATTACGGAGATAATAGTAAAGATGTTGAAGATATAGAGCGTTTACAAAAAGATTTACCTCAATTTTTCCAAGCAGTTGATTTCTTAGTAAGTAATGGAGTTGACCTTAGTAAAATTCAAATGGGAAAAGATATGAATCTTCAAGATGTTTATATGGAAGTATCACAAAAATATGCTAAGTTCTTTGCTAAAGATAACAAAGAAGAAAAAGAAATTGAAGAACCAGCAGTAATTGAAGAAAAAGAATCTATTGTAGAAAATAATAATGATGATAATGAAATTAGCAGAATGGTTGATGATTCTAATAATAATGATAATCTTCAATATCATATACTACAAGAAATGCAAGAGATTCAAAATGAAATTAATCAATTATCTGCTAGACAAGCAAATCTACTTGCAAAACTACAAGAAATGCAAAAAACTGATAACAATCAAATAACAAAATAAAAAAAGCAAATTATAAAGTGGTAAAGTAAAAGTAGACAGATAAAAAAAGAACTGTCTACTTTTTCTATGTTAAAATTTAATAAAGGAGATGTGTGTATATGAGAGAAA
>CADBCT010000014.1 GCA_902793315.1 uncultured Erysipelotrichaceae bacterium | reverse complement strand
ACTTACTTTGTCAGTACTATTTTTTTCATACATAACTTTATCTTCTTTAGTATTATAAAGAATAGCATTCTTAGAATAAATATCAAAATCCAATGAATATATATTTATTGGTATAAAAAGACTTAATAAAATAATTGTCAGTATTCTAATTCTTTTCATAAAGTAATTATAATATAAAAACAAAAAAAGACCAATAGTTAGTCTTTTATTAAGTATATAATTCCATCAATAATATATAATAATCTACTTTTTTGTCATCTCTTTGTATATTTAGTTTTTCATAAAACTCATCTACATACTCTTGTCCAAAATTTCTTACAATTGATTTTTCACATATAGCAAGATCAAACCATTTATCAGCTATTCCACATTCACCAACATCAATAAATCCAGAAAACTTATCTTTTACACAAAGTATATTTGGTAAACTAACATCGCCATGCGAAAAACATAATTCTTCTTCAAATCTATTTTTGTATAAATAGTCTAACACTTCATTTAAAGATGAAAATCTTTCTTTTACAAAATCCATTAAGTTTTCATAGTTTACTAATTGATTATCAACATTATACTTTACTAAATTCAACTTATAATCTAGTGAAACATTAAATGGGCAATCAGAAATGTCAACTTTTTCTAATTTCTTAAAAGCTTCACAAATAATATCAATAGCAATTGATGGTTTCTTTAACATATCTTTTGAACAAACCATTTCTCCTTCTATTGCTTCAGTAATTAAATATTCAACATTATTTTTGTTTTCATAATGCTTTATTTTAGGAACTTCTAATTTTCCATTTAACCATCTTAAAGCATTATATTCCTTAGTTAATAAACCACTACTAGCCACTTTTAAATAATAAACTTCATTATTTTTCTCTATTTTGAAAACTTGTGAATCAGAGCAGCCAATGCTTATCTCTGTTAAGTTTGCATCTTCTAGATATTTTTTCACTTTACTAGTTAGTTCATAATTAAAGTTCATATTATCTTCTTCTTTCATTTTTATTTTTTTGTTTTAATAACCTATTTTCTTTTTCTTCTTTGTAATAATCATAATTACCTAAATATTCAATTAACTTTTCATCTTCTATGTTTACAACTCTTTTAGCTAACTTGTTAATGAAATATCTATCATGAGATACGAAAAACAATGTACCTCTATAATCGTTTAATGCATCTTCTAATACTTCTTTTGTATCAATATCAATATGGTTAGTAGGTTCATCTAAAATTAATAAGTTTGCCTTTTTTTGAATTAATTCAAATAATTTTAAACGTACTTTTTCTCCTCCTGACAATTTACCCACTTTTTTAAAGACATTATCTCCATAAAACATAAATTTTGAAAGTGAGGCTCTTAAATGAGTTTCAGTACCATCATAAAATTTACGAGCTGTTTCTAATACTGTTAAGTTTTCATCTTCAAACTTTATTTCTTGAGGAATATATCCAATATTAACATTACTTCCTATTTTAATTTCACCATCGCCTATATTATCACCATAAATAATAGCCTTAACAAGAGTTGATTTACCAGATCCATTCTTTCCCATTAAGCAAACTTTTTCACCATATTTTAGTTTCATATTTGCTTCGTCAAATAATATTTTGTCGCCTAAAATTATAACTAGGTTTTCTACATTCAAAACATCTTTACCTGATCTGTTCTTCACCTCAAAACCTAATGGTAATTGTTTCTTAGAATCTGGTCTATCTAATACTTCCATTTTTTCTAATTTCTTTTCAATACACATTGCTCTTCTAAAGAAACGTGGGTTATCTCCTCTTTCTCCCCATTCCTTTAATTTTTTAACAGCCGCCTTCATCGCTTCAATTTGCTTTTGTTGAGTCTTATACTCTTCAAATTCAGCTAATGCGCGACGTTCACTTTCTTCTTGATAATATGTATAATTACCATGATAAACATCTGCTTTTCCTTTATCCATAAAAACTGTCTTAGTAGCTACTTTATCTAAGAAATATCTATCATGAGAACTAATTATAACAGTTCCATTGTAATTAGATAAAAATTGTTCAAACCATTCCAATGTTTCAATATCCAAATGATTAGTTGGCTCATCTAAAAGTAAAATATCAGGATTACTAATTATTAATGCTGCTAAATTAACAATTGTCTTTTCTCCTCCAGATAAAGCATTATAACTTCTCTCCAACATACTAGAATCAATTTTAAATCCTTTGCAAATTCTACTCATTTTTTCATCTACTTCATAGCCGCCCATCATTGCATATTTATCTTGTAATTTACCATACAAGTTCAATATAGAATCCAATTTATCAGGACTTATAGCAGCCATCTTCTCTTCATATTCACGCATCTTTTTTTCTACTTCAAAGACTTCTTTAAAGCTTTTTAGTAACATATCTTTTACTGTAGTCTTATCAGATACTTTTGGAGGAATTTGCGATAACATACCAATAGTTGCTCCATTTCTGGTAGCCAACATTCCTTTATCAATATTTTCCTCACCTGCTATTACTTTTAATAGTGTTGTTTTTCCACAACCATTTGGACCTATTAATGCTATTTTTTCTCCAGTTGTTGCTTCTAAGTCAAATCCATCAAGCACATTTTTAAACCCAAATGTTTTTACTGCATTATTAACACTTACTTCAATCACAAAACCACCTCATTTAGAACTTTCGCCCTATTATTATAACACGTAATTCACACTATTACTAGCTTTATACCCTTTTTAATATCTCTTTTAATTCATTTATTTGATTATCAATATCAATGTTTCTAGTTCTTAAAAATACATAATTATTACAATTATTTTTTATATTTAATTTCTTTTCTGATTTACAAATTGGTAAATCTTCTAAGTATACACTATGAAGCAATTGATACTCTATTTTTGATTTCTTTAATAATTCTACCAATCTTTTATACTTGTCATTATTTTCTATCAAAATGACATATCTATGATAACTACTATTTTTACCTACATAATAGTTTTTTATAAAACTATATTTTTTTAGGAATTGATAATACTTTTTCGAATTATTTTGTTGATTTAGGACATTATCATTCCCAATTGATATTAACTCTTTTATATCAATACTATTACATTGCGGATAAAGATAAGCATATGTAATCTTCTCGTTAAGACGTGAATCATTATCACAATAGTCTATATTATCAATATCAACATCATCATTATAGAATAATCCTCCACCTATGCCATAGCTAAGTGGCTTAGTCTTACCAAATGATGTCACTACAATGTCACTATATTTACCAATTGGTTGTTCTTTTGTTTGAACTATCCATGACTGAGCAACATCTTCTATAATTTTAATATTAGGATATTTTTCTTTTATACTATTTATTTCATTAAAATAGCCATATTGATGAACTAGTAAAATACAATCTATTTTTTCTTTTTCAACTATTTTTTCTATTTCATTATTTTCAAAATAAAGACCATTTCTAGGACAAACTATTATTGGTTTCAATCCTAATTTAATAATAGTATTAATTATTGAATAACAAACTCTATTAGAAACCAATACATTTCCTTTAGATAATAGATTAGCTAAAGCCAATTCAATAGCCAAAGTACCTGAATATGTAATTAAACCTTTTTCTTTACCAAAAAACTTTGCTAATTGTGATCCTAATAATATATTATCCTTCATTTTCTCTCCAATTAAAATTTTCATGCTTATTAAAATAATGTCTAGCTAAACATTTAGTTTTATTATGATCTGGTTCTTTATCAAGTAAAACTTTACCATCTTCATACTTACCCATATCCATTCCTTCTTTTACCATATATATACAAGGATATACTTTCATATCAGGAGCTATTACAACTTCATCAATACCTGCGTTACATTGAAAATTACAACCATTTGCATTATCATTTTCAAATGTTCCGCATCTTTTTACTAATAATAAATCTTTATCATATTTTTCTCTAATTTTATGAATAGAGTCTAACGCTATTTGCATTTGCTCTTCACTCAAGCAATTATCATCAGACATATTCAAAGCATTACCTGTTCTTAGATAATTAATAAATCTTATTTTTTTCACTCCTAAATCAATAACATTTTTAGCTATTTCTTCAACCTTATCATAATTATCCTTATTTAGAGTACACATTAATTCAACTTTAATTCCATTATCCTGAAGCTTTTTAATATTTCTTTTTAACATTTCTTGTTGAACGCTTGAAATCTCATCATGAATTCCAAAGTGATAAGACATAGCAATCATTTCAATGGAACTATCTTTAATCATATCAATTATTCCGTCATCTTGATCAATAATTATTCCATTAGTTAATACTCTTCTTTGTCCAATTAAATCATAAGTCTTAAAATAATCTTTATGTAATAGTACTTCTGTACCATTAATATTCAGTACATATTTATCTTTTAATATTTTGCACATATCATAAAGTTTTAATCCCGATATATTTCCTTTATAAGAAACATAACAATGTTTACATTTTGTATTACAATCTGAGCAAGACATTATTGTAACTTGCTTACCTTCAAATTCTTTCATTATAACCTCCTACAATGATATAAGTGCTTATGAAGCATCTTAGAATTTCCATAACCATCATCTTTTTTTGAAACATACAATCCATTTTCATCTAATAACCTAGTAAGTAAATCAGGTTCATAATAACTATATTTTTCATTTTCAAATAAATGTTTTTGTTGCTTTTCTAAATAATAATCAACTAAAAACTCCATGTAACTTTCATATCTTTCAGCACTGTAATAAACATCTATATTATCATCAACTTCTCTACAATAATCTGAAAACAACAATTTTCTAGATGATCTATCTTTATTATTAAAACTCTCAGATACATCAAAGATTAACACAGTATTGTGATCCATTAAACTAGTTAATGAACTAATCATATTATTTGTCTTTTCACCACTTCCACCGAATTGTAAAGTACTGTATGGAAGAATAATCATATCAAAGTTTCTATCTTTTTTATAATCTACTATATCGCAACAAATTGTATTAATATTTGGTTCTTTATTTTTTAATACTTTTAATCTTGCAGGATCTAAATCTAAAGCAGATAATTCAATGTTTTTTGAAATAGGAATAGCTACTCTACCAGTACCTGCACCTACTACTAATAATTTCTTTGATTGATACTCTTCAATTTGTTTAAGATAATACTCTATATCATCATTTTGATCTCTTAAAACATGTTCATTATAAAAATCATACATTAAAGCCAATAGCTCTTCATCAGTCATATTACTTCTCTCCATAATCATAAATATTAGGATATGTCTTTCCTAATTTGTTCCAATGCAAATTATAAAATCGCTCTTGATATGCACCAAATGATATATTCCAATCTTCGATTGATTCAAAAACTGATCCTTCAAAGTCAATATATCTAACTATTTTATTAGCTATCAGATATTCAAAAATTTTGTAGTATAAGAAAGCAATCGCAATATCATCATTTTTTCTTTCATAGTATGAATATAAAATATAAGCAGTATTTTTATCCCAAGCAATATGGACACCACCAATTACTATATCTTCATCAAGAGCTACAAAGCACATACCTCTCTCTTTTTCTAAAGTTTTCTTAATATACTTTTCTGTCTCTTTTACAGTTGATTCAGAACCATAGTTTTTTTCCCATTTCATAGCCTCGTTAGGATCAAAATATTTCATTTTATCATCAACTATAAATTTTAATTCTTTATTAAATGCTTTTCTAATATCTTTTCTTCGATCATGACCAAACTTTTCATATAAATTTTCTAATCCTATTCCTAAATCCAATTTATAAGTATATCTATTTTCGATTGTAAAACCACTTCTAATGAATGGCATGATATCAGTTATTTTAGTATCAACAGAAAAATCTAATTCAGTATATTTTTTTTGTAAATAGTTAATTAGTTCTTTTTCAATACTTCTAATATACTTTATCTTATGTCTTTCTTCGGTAGGGACATCAAATAATACGGGTCCTCCATAAGGAATATACATCGTACTTTGAAATATTACTTTATTAGGGTTATTGCTACTAAAAATTGGCATAAAACCGATAAGTTTATCATTATCATATATTCTTAATATTTTGTTACTTTTCTTTAGTTTTAAAAACCAATCATAAGCAAAACAAGTACCATTATAACTATTATCAATTCTATCATTTATATCAACAATATCTTTTATAATGCCCATTTTAATCTTCATACTATTCAACTCCATTTGAAATTACGATATGATTTCTACTAATACTATCATTCTTTAAAGAATCATAAACTCTATTTCTTCTTCCCCAAAAATCTATTTTTAAATCCTTTTCTTTTTGGTTTAAATACTCTAAATGTTTTATTAAGCAGTATATTCCAACATAGTTTTCTCTACCATTATTAGAAGCTCCCCATTTAACTGCATACCAAAAGCTATCATAATTTTTAAACATCAATGAATATGCTAAAGGTTTTTCTTTTTCATCATAAACAACTAATAAACTACTATTATTCTCTTGTTTTAATAAAAAAGGTAAATACTGTAAATCTTCCCGATTTAAACTTTTCATATCAGAATTTTCTTCTTTTTTCCAAGAATCTGAATCTATTTTTAAAACATCTGACCATAGTTCTAATCTATTACTAGAATCAGAAAAAACATATTTATATTTATTACCATATTTAATATATTTTTGATAATTTCTTTTAACTTGAGTATGACTATTATTCTTTAAATAATCCTGCATAGTAATTGAATCTTTCATTATTAAAAGCGGATTATCCCATTCATCAATAACTTCTACTTTATAATTGTTCTTCTTAGACCAAGAAAGTATTTTATTATATAACTTGTTTTGATTAAGATAACTAAATCTAATAGATTTACCATCTTTTATTTCTTTACTTAAAAGTTCTAATTCTTGTTTAGTAGTATCAAATTCAAAAAAATGTTGGCATACTAAAATATTATCCTTTTCATAAAAGAACAATTTACCATATTGTTTAATTTTATCTACTGGATATCTAAGTGTTAGAGCATAACACCAATCTTTTGATAAACTAAAATTCATTTTGGTACTCCTTTAGCTTTTTAACAATATATTTTAAATGCTTGGGTTTTAATTCAGCAGACAAATTAAACCAAGCCACTCTTTTTATTAAAGATTCTGCATTAGGACATTTTGTCTTAGTATATTTACTAATATTATAAGGAAAATTAGTTTTATCCCAAGATTGTTGTTTTGTGAAAGTATCATATGAACTAATTAAATCCGTACAGTAATAATTAAATCCAATACCATTTTGATTCATAAATTCAATAAATTTTGAACATTCTTTAGCAGTTTTAAATTCAACAGCTAAACTAGAACAAACTGAACTAACTCCTTTAAAACCATCCCTAATATGATAAAAATCTTTATCAATGTTATTAACAATTGCATTATAATTTTTTCTTTGTTTAGCCAAAATTTTATCTATTTTTTTCAACTGTTCATTAGCTATAGTACTTTGAAGTTCAGTTATCTTGAAGTTTTCCCCAAAAATTGTTTTTCCATTACTCCATGTAGGATAATTTCTTCCTACTCTGTAACCTCCATTATCATGATACATTTTGGCTAACTCATAAACCTTGTTATCATTAGTAGCTAAGAAGCCACCTTCACCACAAGTTATAGTTTTTCCTGCTTGAAGACTGAAAGCTCCACAACTGCCAAAAGTTCCTGCTTTTTTACCATTTATTTCTGAACCAAAAGCTTGAGCAGTATCTTCTACTACAATTAAATTATGTTTCTTAGCTATTTTCATAATCTTAGGCATATTACAAGGTTGTCCTTGCATATGAATAGCTAAAATTGCTTTTGTATTTGGACCTATATTTTTTTCAATTTGATCAGGATCAATATTCATAGTACTATCAATATCGACAAATTTTGGTACTGCTCCACAAGCTAAAACACTACTTGCTGAAGCAATAAATGTAAATGGTGACATTAAAACTTCATCACCTGGTCCAATACCATTAGCAATAAAACTCAATTTAATTGCACTTCCGCCATTAATACAAGCTAATACATGTTTTACTTTTAAGTATTTTCTCATATTTTCTTCAAACTCATCGGTTTTATATAACATCTTTGGTCCATCATATCTAAATAAGCTCTTACTCTTTAGGACTTTCTTTGCCGCATTAATTTCTTTCCTACCAATGTAATGTGTTCCAATAAATGGATTGTTGGGTATTTTCATAATATCACCCCTTTACTTATTTTCATCATAAATTGTACTTGCTACAGTCTTTGCAGCATTATGATCAAATTGATCAAATAATCTGTTTCGCTTTTTAAAATATTCTTTTTGAGAATTATCTAAGTATTCTTTAACACTTTCATTAATCTTATTACGATAATTACCAGAATTATATTTCTTAATATTTTCAACTACTAAATCTACTCCAGCTTGTTCTTCTAAATATAAAGGTATTTCCTTAAAGAAATCAAAACTATCCCAATTTAACAAAGAAAAGCCTAAATCAATTGTCTTATAATAATCTATCTGTAACAATTGACTATAATTAACTGCAGGTAGATACATAATTTCTTTATCTTGATTTAACGTTTCAATAAAATTACCTAATCCTGAAGACATAATACAATGCGTAGACTCTTTCATTTTCTTTATATATTCTTTATTTTCTAAAGTCTTTACTTCAACATTTAAATCACTTTCTATTTTTAAACTATTAATTACTTGACTTCCTCCACAAATAATTATTGATTTAAACTTTTCTATTCCTGGAGTTGCTAAAACATCATTTATTAGTTTCGAATAAAATTCATTTATTATATTTTGATCAATCATAAATGTAGATGCTCCACCAACATTGATAATTAATTGATTTTTAAGTTTCTTACTCTTCTTACTTTTCATATTTCTTATAGGGCCTATAAAAATAGGATTTTCTACGACATGTCCAATTCTTTTAAAGTTCTTTTTACATGAAAATGTTTCAGAAATAAAGAATTTTTTTACTTTCCCTAATTCTTCTGGTATTTCATCCCACATCCACACTAAATTGTCTATATAATAGACATTTTTAACATGTTTCAATGCAAACATCGCACCCTTTATATTCTCACTTGATAAAAATATGTCGTATGCTTTAAATAACTTTTTTTCTTTTTCTAGAGAATCATTATCAAAGACATTACATTGATAATAATTGTCGAAAAGTCCACTTAGTTTTGCTTGTTCCATAGCAATGCCCTCTCCAATAAAATCCAATGTAACATCTTTATATTTTTTCAATTCTCTTGCTACCGATAAACAAGTAGATATTGGTCCATATCCAAATGTTTCAGCAGATACTAATATTTTCATATCATTCTCCTTTATTTTTAAAATAATTATAATTAAATTGGCAATTAGCTTCATCACATTTTGTTTTACAATCTAATTCACTATTTAATAGTTTTTTTGTTAGAACTTTTCTTTTCTCACCATTCCAAATTTCTTCCATAGTTTCGTTTTTTAATTCCCCTATTTTATATATATTTCTATCTCTATGAATACTACAATCACATGGATAAACAAAACCAGTTGGTCCATCAACAAAGGCGCAATAAGAAGGGAAAACACATCTTAAATCAGAGTTTCTTTCTCGATCGCCATATTGAGAAACATCCTTCTTAAAAAAGTCTATATCATCACATAAGAATTCTATTCCCAATTCTTTAGCTAAACTATAGTATTCACTTAATCTCTGATTATAATCTTCTATTTGCTGACTACTAAAAAATAGTTCTTCACAATCTTTTATAACAAGTGGATTTATATAATCAAAATCATATACTTCTTTTAATTTCATGAATTTATCAAAATCATCAATATTATCTTTATTTAACACATGATTAATGGTTATTTTTACATCAGGCATATATTCTTTAATCAAATTTATATTATTAGTTACCTTTGTCCATAATCCAGGCAATCTTCTAAGTCCATCATGAATATCCTTATCATGACTATCTATTGAAAAAAATACTGCTTTAATTCTATATTTAGATATTTCTTTAATAATCTCTTCATTTAAATTATAACCATTAGAAATAAATATAATATTAATTCCTTTTTTAGTACAATAATCCATGTATTTAATAATATCGTTATTAATAAATGGTTCCCCTCCACCAGTAAATTGAATATACTTGGTATCTAAATCAGCTAATTGATCTATCAATTTTGTAACATCAATACTACATTCCTTTTCAACATTTTCTCTTACATCACAAAATACACAATTGGCATTACATAAATTAGATAAAGATAGATACACATAAAAAGGTTTACCATATTGATTTATTATTTCTTCCTGATTTTCTTCCAATAATTTTAAGTACATTTTAAACCTCCTTTAATTCAATCTCCTTTTTAACAATATCAAGGATGTTATTTAGCATATTATCATCTAAGAAACTATTGCAATAACAATAATTAGTTGAAGATAAAGTATTTAATCCTAGTAAAACTGGAGAATACTGAAAATCTTCTTCAATTAATATGTGCATTTTTTTATTCAAAGCCGAAGCCCATCCTAATTCAATATGAACTCCGCCAGATATTCCTTTAGAAATACTATTTCCTGGAATTACTATTAAAAAGTCACTATCTTTAACTGCATCAAAATCACTTTTTGTACACTCTTCTGGTCCTTTATGATCAATTCCCCAATTTTCTCTTTTTATTGCCAGATAATAATCACACTTTAATTTTTCTAATTCACTAGTTAACCTGTCAAAAAAATTCCTATATTCATCTTTTATAACATATTCCTCTTCTTTGCATAGTCCAGTAAATGGACAAGAAATAAAAACTTTCATATTTAATTCCCCTCTTATAAAACTATTTTTTACTCTTAAAATATTGCTTATTATCAATGATTGTATTAGATAATGATGTTTCTTCAACGCATAAATTATTATTTATACCATGACCTATCATCCTCCCATCAGAGCTATTTAGTCTATGAAAATCACTGCCTACTGAAAATAATAAATTATTTTCATTTACAAAATTCAATAATTTTATACTATCTTTATCACTGCAATCAGATTGGAACACTTCTATTCCATCAATTCCTAATTCCATCAGTTTCAAAGTAATATTAGCAAGTGTTTCTTCATCAAATCCATAGGCATATGGATGAGCAAAAATTACATAACCTCCAGCTTCCTTAATAGAATCAATTACTCTTTTAGCTTCTTCGTTATAGTCATTACCATAACTAAATCTATTTTGTTTATAATAATTTTTTAAATCTAAAATAGTATCTTCATCATATCCAGCTTTTTTAAAACAATTAACCACATCACGATTAAACCAACAATACCTATAAAAATCTAAATCATTTATATATTTTTCTGGTATAGCTTTTATTCTTTTCTTTAAATCAGTTAATAATTCAATATGTTTTTCATATCTTTTTAGTTTTAATTCCGTTAATAATTTGTTTAATTTACCATTCTTCTCATCAAAGGCATATCCTAATATATGAATCTTATACCTTTTATTATTAACAATGATATAAGAAGAAAACTCTACTCCTTTTATACCAATCATATCATCAGCAATACTACTCTTAAATTCTTCTAAACCAGCAATACTATCATGATCAGTAATTGAAAGAATCTTTGTTTGCTCAATATCTGCTAGATTGATAATTTCTTTAGGACTAAGTTCTCCATCAGAGTGATTAGTATGCATATGCATATCAATATAACTAATATCCACCTAAAATCCCTCCTTTTATCAATTTAATTATATTAACAAAAAATGTAAATAGCTAATACATATTAGTTATAAGTTATAATTTAAGCTTATAATAAAAAAGAACTATAATTAGTTCTTTTTATCACTCTTTAATATTTTAATAAATTCTTTTACAGCATCACTAACAAATTTTTTATTATATGCAATACTAACAGGTGTTAATACACTATCAATGTCTACTTTTACTTCATATAATTCTTTACTATCCAATTCTTCTAATACAAATTCTTTAATCATCCAACCAATTCCTAATCCCTCTTTAATAATCTTTTTTGATATAGAAGAAGAATTAACTTCTATCATTGGATTTAATGTCACATTTTTTTTCTTAAAAAACAAATCTATCATTTGACGATTGGCCGTTGTTTTACCAGGAAGAATTAATGAATAATCATTCAATTCATCAGCTGAAAGAATTTTTTTATTAATAACTTCTTTATATTCACTACTGCAAACAAAGCAACTATCTAAATGTAATATTTCAACTGTTTCTAACAAATTATTATCTCTTACATTTATATCGGTATCAATAACTATGTCCAATTCCCTTTTATTTAACATTCCAATCATTTCTTCTGACTTTTTATTTATAATCGCTATTTTTATTTCTGGATGTTTTTTTACAAATTCTTTTAAATAACTAACAAAGTAAAAAGCACCTATATGAGTTGGAACTCCAATAGTTATGGATTGATGAGCAAGACTTTTTAATTCTTCTAGTAAATTATCATTAGCTTCTGCCATTTCATAAATTTTTTCTGAATAATAATAAACAATTTCTCCAGCTTTTGTTAATGCTATACCAGAAGCTTTTCTATCAAATAATGTTACATTTAATTGTTCTTCTAATTTCCTTATCGATTGTGTAATAGCCGGTTGTGATATATAAAGCTTAGTAGCTGCTTCATTAAAACTTTTACTGTTAGCAACTATATAAAAAGTTTTATACAAATTTAAATCAATATTATTATTCATACTAATCAACCTCATTTCTATTTCAATTATATTACTTCAACATAATTATCTAATACTACACTTACTAATTTAGATACACCTGATTCTTGCATTGTAATACCATATAATGTATTAGCAAATTCCATAGTCTTCTTCTTATGAGTAATTATTAAGAATTGTGTTTTATCTTTATAGTGAGATAAATACTTACCAAATTGTTCTACATTAACTTCATCTAATGCTGCTTCTACTTCATCAAATAAACAGAATGGTACTGTCTTAACATTTAATATGGCAAATAACAAACTAATTGCAGTAAGTGTTTTCTCTCCACCAGATAATAATGAAATAGTAGTTAGCTTTTTACCTGGAGGCGAAGCAACAATTTCTATTCCAGTATTTAATAAATCGTTAGGTTCTGTTAAGTGTAAATTAGCAGTTCCTCCTTTAAATAATTCTTTAAATACTTTAGCAAATTCTACTTTTATTTTTTCAAAAGTAACTTTAAATTCTTCTTTCATTACTTCATCCATTTCATCCATAATTTCAAGTAATGTGTCTTCAGCATTTAATAAATCTTCTCTTTGATGTGTTAAGAATTCATATCTAGTATTAACCTTTTCATACTCTTCAATTGCATCTAAGTTAACCATACCAATTCTTTTAATATTAGCTCTGTATTTATTAACTTTTCTTCTTGCTTCATCAGGTTCAATATCTAGAACATACTCTTCTTTAGCTCTTTCATAAGTTAATTCATATTCAGCAGATAATGTTTCTAGCATATTATCTAGTTTAACATCAGCTCTAGTAATACCTATTTCTAATTCTCTTGATTCTTTTTCTAATTCTCTTAACTTAGCTTGTTTTAATTTATCATCTGCTTGATTCTTTTCAATCTTATCTTTTAAACTATTAATTTCTTTATCAAGAGCTTTAATTTTAATTTCTAATTGTTCTTTTAAAGCAGCTTTCTCATGGAATAGTTTAATTAATTCTGCTTCTTTTTTATCAACAGAATTATTACTAATAGATTCTACTGAACTATATTCTTTTAAAGTATTAGTTAATTTATCTTTAGTAGTTAATAATTCACTACTCTTAGCTTCATATTTTTCATTAAGAGAAACTTTTTCTTTAGATAATTCAAATAATTTATGTTCAATTTTTCCTATCTCTTTATCATTTTCTAACAATTCTTTTTTGATAGTCTCTTCTTCATCTTTTAATAGTTTTACACGTTCTTGTAAATGCTTTACTTCTTGTTTTAAAAGAATTGTACTTTTTCCATTATAGATAGATCCTCCAGTAAGAGATCCTCCTACATTTACTACATCACCATCTAAAGTAACTATCTTATATCTGGCTTTAATTAAATGAGATAATCTAGTTGCAGCATTAATATCAGTAGCAACAACTACAATACCTAATTGATTTTTAATAATAGAATCATACATCTGATTATAAGTTATTAAGTCAGACATAATTCCTAAGAAATCATTACTATTCTTTAGAATATTCAAAGTATCATTATCAACATATCTTTCTTTAATAACATCCATTGGAAAGAAAGTTGCTCTTCCTAAATGATTATCTTTTAAATAAGCAATAGCTTCTTTAGCACTAGTTTCATCTTTAGTAATAATAAAATTCTTATTAGATGCAATAGCAGTATTTAAAGCTCTTAAATACTTTTCTTCAACACCTATAATATTACCAATAGTATTATGAATACCAGTTAGATTATTATTATTCAATACTTTTCTAACACTATTAGGCATATCACCATTTTGATCTATTTCAATTTTTAAATTATCTATTTGATGTGATAAAGAAATAATTTCTTGATTATGCGAAGAATAATCTGTGTTAAGCATATTCTTCTTTAAATTAGCTGTTTGTAATTCTTTTTCTATTTCCTCTGTTTTCTTAGCTTGCTCATCTAATTCTTCTTCAATTCCTTTAACATCTTCTTTAAGTATAGAAATAGCTCCGTTTAATGTTTCTTTTTCCTCTAATAATCTTCTTAAATCATCATTAACTTTATCTTTTGAAGTACTATTCTTACTTTTTTCTTTTAATAGATGTCTTTCTCCATCTAATCGTTCTTTTTCGGCAGTTACTGTTAGTAATTCATTATTTAATTTGTTTTTTTCTTTTTCTAATTTTAATAGTTTATTACTATCTTCAATACTCTTAGTATCACTTAAACTAGTTTCATTAGAAATAGTAATTATTTCAGTATCAATCTTTTCTTTCTTTAATTTATCATTTTCTAAACTTTTATTTAAATTTTCAATATCATAAGCTAAAATAGCTACTTCATACATATCTAGACCCTGTTTGTTTTCTAAGTACTCTTTAGCT
Organism: uncultured Erysipelotrichaceae bacterium; assembly: GCA_902793315.1. Taxonomy (GTDB): domain Bacteria; phylum Bacillota_I; class Bacilli_A; order RF39; family UBA660; genus UBA3789. Next base: position 8,514 of record CADBCT010000014.1, on the reverse strand, counting down.
TTCTCACTTTGAGCTTTTAAAGGCTCTACTTGTAATTCTAACTCAGTAATAATGTCATTTACACGATCTAAATTATTATGAGTACGATCTAATTTACGAAGTGCTTCTTCTTTTCTCTTTTTATATTTTAAAATACCGGAAGCTTCTTCAAAAATAATTCTTCTGTCATGAGCCGAATTACTTAATATTTTATCTACTTCACCTTGAGAAATAACATTAAATGATTCTTTACCCATACCTGTATCTAATAATAAGTTACTAATATCTTTTAGTCGACATCTTTCATTGTTTAAATAATATTCATTCTCGCCACTACGATACATTCTTCTTTTAATTGATATTTCAGTATAAGGAATATTTAAAAAATGATCGGTATTATCAAAGATTAATTCTACTGATGCAACATTCAATGGATTTCTTGTTTTACTACCTGAGAAGATTACATCAGTCATTGAACCTTCTCCACGAAGAGATTTTACTGATTGTTCACCTAAAACCCAACGTACAGCATCTACAACATTACTTTTACCTGAACCATTAGGTCCAACTATACAAGTAGTTTTACCATCTAGTTTTATTTCTAATTTATCAGCAAAAGACTTAAAACCACTGGCATTTATCTCCTTTAAGTACATATCTCTTCACCCTAGATAGAATTATACTATAAAACCCTTGATATTACAAATACTTTAACAAAAAAAGAAGCATATTAGCTCCAATTTTCATTTTCTTTAATGTAATCAATTACTTTAGTTATTATTTTTAGTTTTTCTCTTATTTTATCTTTTTCTTCTTTCATTTTTTCATCTATCCATGGTTTTTTTTCATCTTTTACTAACCAAGGATAATAGTTATAAAGATTACTTTCATAATTATAGAGTGCCAAATGAATTTGATTTTCAATTATACATAGATTAACTTCTAAATTATCAGGATTATCAATAAGAATATTTAATTTTTCAATTAGCTTTGGTTTTAAAATACTATATGCAAATTGCTTATCTTCAGTAAATATTGCAAATTTTTTGTTTAGTTCTGGATTATCCATCTCAACATAATCTGGTTGTTTAGTATCATAATGTTTTCTTCCCGATAATACTTTTAGTTTACTCTTAAAACTCTTATCAACAGTAAAAATATAATATAACCCTGAAAAATCAGTAGCTGTTTCTAGACCATCAGATGTATGATATGTGTGTTCAGTTTCAATTTTAGCAGTTTCAAATGTAATATCTCTATACTTAGCTTTATAATAACCTTCAGATTTAAAGTCAGTACCCATTTCAATTATGCCAATATTTTTAATTTGTTCTTCTTCAAATCCTTTTTCTAATACCATTTCTAAATCATCAAACACTTCATCTAAAACAGGTATAACAATATGCTCTTTATAAGCCTCATTATATGATTCTGTATCAAAATTTGATATGCTTTTCTGTAATATAAGAATCAAAACTATATAAATAAAAACACCAATTAATAAATATTTATATATACTAGTATAATCATTAACAAAATAAATAATATTAAACACACAAAATAATATAAAAATTACTGTTACAACAATTATAGATTTTCTTCTAGAATTTTTTACTTTATCCCAGTATTTTTTTCTTTCCAATTCTAATTCTTCCACACTATCACCTACTATTATCATTATATCAATTAAAATTAATATAAATGAAGAAAAGACTATAATAGTCTTTTCTTTTTGTAAAGATAATTTACACTTATTAAAATAATTATTATTCCAATAATAGACATATAATCATTACTATTAGTATCTGGAACATCAACTATAATAGCTTCATTAATCTTACGATACTCTTCTTTATCATATAAATAATCATTAGTAAGAATTAAATCTTTAGCATTACTTTTAACTCTCAATTTATTAATTACTGGATCATAATAAACATTTACTTCTAATTCTTCAATAATGTCTTTATATTTATCATCTGGTTCAGTAACATCTTTCTTATTCCTAATAGTATATTTGTAATTACCTTCAGTAGTATATTTTAAATCAATAGGAATAGTATTATTCTTTGACTTGGTCTTAACTATTTCTTTTTCATCTAAATAAATTCCATAACTACTATTATTTTCATCTGTCTCAATGTTTAGACTAGTTTGTACCTCTTCTTTATAAAAAGCAGTAAAGTAACCAGCTTTATCAGCATGATTAAATTGAAGAAGCATCTTACCATTATTAAAAGATATATTTTCTATTTCGCCATAAACAATATCTTTATAAGAAAATGGAATATAATAAATAGTTTTTTTCTTACCATTTAAGTCATATACATAAATTAAATTTTCTTTTCTTCTTAGTATTCCATCATAAACTGTTTGATGCTTTGTTAACATACCAGCTTCGTAGCAAACATAGTAAATATTTCCTTGATAAACTGTTAATGACTGTTTAGTTAAATTTGTTTTTAATTTAAATTTTCTGATTTTATTAAATTCATTATCTCTAACTTCAAAAATAGTTCCACCTTTAATAGAACGAGCTAAAACATATTGATCATTATCTTCATCATAACCTAGTCCATGATAATAATGTTTTAATTTAATAGTTCCCTTTAATGAAAAATTATCATTATTTAAATCTAAAACATTTATCTTTTTACCACTAAGTATTAATAATTCATTAGTCTTACTATTAAAAGTACAATCATTAGCGTGTCCTAAATCATATTCAATAATAGGATTTTTTACTAATCTAACTAATTTATAATTAGTTTTATTTAAAACTAAAATAGCTGCTTTACCATCACTACTCGCACTTTCATTAATAAGTAATGTAATAACATATTTATCAGTAGTAACTCCACCTTGAACACTAGTAAAACTTGGTGGTTTATCAATCGTTGTAATAGTATTTAAATTCAATATAGTTAATTCACTTCTTGATAAAGCAGAAACATTTTTACAACTAATCAATAGAATAATTATGAATATTATTAATAACTTCCTATAATTCATAAAAACCTCTCCATTTGCGAATATAATAACACAAGAGTTAGCTTTTTTCTATTAAAAGATTATTTAATGTTACTATATTATAACCCTTACTTTTTAAATATCTAATTGTAGTAGTTAACTCTCTTTCAGTATACTTATTTATACTAATAGAAATAATAATTGAATTATCTAGATTATGTTTAACTTTTGCATATAAATTATTATTAACTATAATAGTCGGTTTAACAGTATGAAGCTTTAGAGATTTACATAGATTTAATAATTCATTATTATCAGAAACAGTATAACAATAACCACACTTATTATTAGTTAGTGTTTCTAAATAAGCTATTGAAGTCTTAAAAAGAGATTTATTGTATGAATTATCATAACTTAATATTTCAAATTCATGATTACTATTCTTAATCAAATTACTATTCTTAGTTATATTAATTCCATCGATAAAAAAAGTTCCTTCGACTTTCTCTTTATCTAAAACAGAAATAATTCTTGTAAAATCATTACCAATAAAAACTAATGCAATTTCTCTTTTTGTTTTATTACCACCAATCAAGTACTTATCATAATTATCTTCAATAGAAATAGTTGGTTTTAAATCTTTAAAACACATTAACATTTCATTATAAGTTCCATATTTTTTCATTTCATAATAACTTTTATGATAATCAATTTCTTGTCCATAAGAACCCGAAATAATACTATTTCCTGTTATTTCTGCATTAATAGCTTTTACTTGGTATTTAGTTGATTTATTCTTAATTTCTTGCATTAAAGAATCATTATTTTCAATTGAAGTAATAAATAAACTAGTAAAAAAGAAAGAGAAAACTATAAATACTGAAAAAACTATTATTATCTTTTTCATAATATCACCTATTTAAGTGTATGAAAAAAAAGATTCAATAATGAATCTTTAATTTGCTTCTCTTCTTCTATATACGTAATATGCTCCGCCAGATAATATAATAATACCAATCAATCCAATAGCACTAGATGTATCAGTATTAGGTGTATCTACTACTAATGTTCTATCTTCTTCTGCTTCAGTATCATCAGATATTTCATCTTCTTCAGTACCTTCTGGATTTGCAGTAACTTCTTGAACAGTATCTTTTACTGTTTCTTTTACTTTATCCTTTGTTTTCTTTACTGTTTCTACTCCAGTATTAACTGCTTTCTTTGTTTTACTTTTATCTGTGATCTTAAATAGTAAAAAGATAATTAAGATAATTATTAGTATTATTATTATCCATCTAATAATAGTTCTAATTAAATCTCCCATTCCGATCTCCCTCCGTAAATTTATTATAGCATATTATAACACAATATGGCAAAAAAAAGAAGAATTATTCACTTTCTTCTGTTTTTTCTTCTTTTTTATCTTCTTTTTTTGCTTTTTTCTTTGGTGCAGGTAATGCATCTTTTCTAGAGAAGTTTTGTCTTCCTCTCTTATCCATGCCTAAAGCTTTTACGATGATTTCATCTCCTACTGAAACTACATCACCAGCTTTATCAACTCTTTCATGAGCTAATTGAGATACATGTACCATACCTTCACAACCAGGCCATAATTGTACAAAACATCCAAAATCTTCTACTTTAACTACTTTAGCTTCATAGATTTTACCAACTTCTACTTCTCTAACTATTTCTTCAATCATAGCTTTAGTCTTTTCAATAATAGATTTATCAGAGTGATAGATAATTACACGACCATCATCTTCTAATTCTACTTTAACAGCATTAATATTAGTTACTTCAGTAACATTAGAAGCTTCACAGATAATCTTAGTAATTGTTTCTCCACCTTTACCAATAACATCTTTAATCTTAAGTGGATTAATCATAAATGTTTCCATCTTAGGAGCATATTCAGATACTTCTGGACGTGGTTCTTTAATTTGTTTAGTCATTACTTTTAATACTTCCATACGAGCTTTTTTAGCTTGAGCTAAAGCTTCTTTTAAGATTTCTTCAGTAATACCACTAATCTTAATATCCATTTGTAAAGCAGTAATACCATCTTTAGTACCAGCTACTTTAAAGTCCATATCTCCTAAATGATCTTCCATACCTTGAATATCAGTTAAAATAGTATAATCTTTTCCATGAGTAATCAATCCCATAGCAATACCAGCAACTGGAGCTTTAATAGGTACACCAGCAGCCATTAATGACATACAACCAGCACAAATACTAGCTTGAGAACTTGATCCATTAGATTCAAGTATTTCAGATACAACACGAATAGTGTATGGGAATTCTTCTTCTGAAGGAATTACTTGAGCAAGTGCTTTTTCTCCTAAAGCCCCATGTCCAATTTCTCTTCTTCCAGGAGCACCGTATCTTCCAGTTTCTCCAACAGAGAATTGTGGGAAGTTATAATGCAACATAAATCTTTTTTGATCTTCTAATCCTAAACCATCAATAATTTGATGTTCATTTAAAGCTCCTAGTGTTGTTGTTGATAAACTTTGAGTTTGTCCTCTCGTAAATAAAGCTGATCCATGAACTCTTGGAAGTAAGTCTATATCAGTAGATAATGGTCTGATTTCATCCATCTTACGACCATCAGCTCTAATCTTTTCTTTAACTACGATACTTCTAAATAATTCATATTCAATATCAGATACTACCATTTGTACTTTAACAAGTAATTCTTTTAATTCTTCATCTTTCATAGTATCTTCATATTCAGAAGTAAATAATTCATTCATTTCTTCTTTAATATTATCAATTGCTTCATATTTTTCTAACTTATCTTTAATACGAAGAGCTTCATCCATTCTCTTAGTAACTAGTTTAGATACTCTTTCTACTAATTCTGGTTCTGGTGTAAGAGTTTCATATTCCATCTTCTCTACACCAATCTCTTTAATAATCTTTTCTTCAAACTTAATTAATTCTTTAATTGCTTTATGTCCAAACATTAATGCTTCTAACATAACATCTTCAGGTACTTGTTTAGCAGAAGACTCTACCATATTAATGGCATCTTTAGTACCAGCAACTGTTAATTCAAGTTCACTTACTTCTAATTCTTCTGGAGTTGGATTAATAATAAATTTACCATCTACTCTACCTACTTTAACTCCAGCAATTGGTCCATTAAACGGAATCTTAGAAATAGATACTGCTAAAGATGAAGCAAACATAGCAGTTAATTCAGGTGAACAATCTTGATCAACTGATAAAACTGTAGAAATAATTTGCACTTCATTTTTAAATCCATCTGGAAATAATGGTCTCATAGGACGATCAATCATTCTAGCAGCTAAAGTAGCAGCTTCACTAGGACGACCTTCTCTTTTAATAAAACCACCTGGTATCTTTCCAACTGAATATAATTTTTCTTGATAATTAACAGTTAACGGAAAGAAATCACTTAATAAATTAACATTTTTAGATACTACTGCAGCAGTTAAAATAACTGTATCATTATATCTAACTAATACAGCACCATCTGCTTGTTTAGCAAGTTCTCCATGTTCAACGATTAACTTTCTCCCATGAAAGTCTAATTCAAATACTTTTTTACTCATAAATACTCCTCTCAAAAAAAATAGACACTGAAAAAAATGTGTCTGCTAAATATTGTAACATATTTCTTCTTTGTCCAACTTTCTTTAAAAGTCCTCTACGAGAATGGAAATCATGAATATGTGTTTTTAAATGTTCTGTTAAATTATTGATTTCTTCTGTAAGAATCGCAATTTGTACTTCAGCAGAACCAGTATCATTCTTACTTTTAGCAAATTTCTTGATAATCTCTTGTTTCTTTTCTTTTGTTAAAGCCATTCTAACACTTCCTTTCTTAATAATTCGCCTAATACTAAGAATAAGTCGGAAATTCTTATTCCTGGTACTGGTAACAAACAGTATTATACTATGATTTTACAATTAATGCAAGTTTTATTTACTATAGTAAAAATAATATGGTATATTTATTATGGTGATAATATGTTAAAGAAAATAAATCTTAAGATACTAATAAGAAGCATCTTGGTTATTATAACATTTCATTATGGAGCTTATTTACAATTAATACCTATTAAATTATTACATATTGATATACATAATATAAGCAATCAAATGATTGTTTTACTATCAGCCTTTTCTAGTATTAGTTTAGCAATGATATTCTTCTTTATTTATCGAAAAGATTTAAAAAAAGAATTTAAAAAATTTATAAAAGATCCAATGGAAAATATGGATATAGGTATGAAATACTGGATGATAGGATTAATTATTATGGTAGTATCAAATCTATTCTTAACTTATATATTAAAATCAGGTGGTGCGGCTAATGAAAATACTGTTCAAAGTATGATAAAATCTCTACCTTGGTTAATGATTATTATAGCTGGATTTTTTGCCCCATTTACGGAAGAAATTGTTTTTAGAAAAACTATAAAAGATGTTATTAAAAATAAATGGTTATTTGCTTTTCTATCTTTCTTAATGTTTGGTGGAGCTCATGTCATGGATAGTGCAAAAACATTAGTTGATGTTCTATATATTATTCCTTATGGAGCTCTAGGAGGAGCATTTGCCTTAGCATATTATGATACTGATACTATTTTTACATCAATGACAATGCATATGATACATAATATTGTACTTAGTTTAGTCTCAATTATAATGTTATAAAAAAGAGGTCATCTCTCATGACCTCTTTTTAATTGTCTTTCTACTGATGTTAATGGTAAACATATAAATGCTTGAAGACCTAATGTTAAGAAATAACTAAACCAATAGTCATCATACATAACCATATCTAAATGAATAATAGTATAGAACCAATAATAAACTATTAAAGCAAATATATAATTTAAAAATACTAATAGAAATGATCCTCTAGTACTATTAATTATATATAAATAAATAGTTAAGTTAACAAATTGACTAATTACATATCCACAAAATTCTCCACTTACACTACTTAGGATTAATCTTTCTCCAAAGGCAAAAGATACCATTGCAGAAAAACATACAAATATTACTCCTGATACTGATATGGCAACTATCGCTTGACGATAGTCAAACTTCTTAGCAATATAATCAACTATAAAATATACTATTGGTAAAGGTATTAATGAATAAGATAAGTCCAATCCAAAAAGATTAAAAGTATAACTTTTTAATGATTCAATTAATATTACCAATGTAGTTAATAATAAAACATATAACCAAGCATCTTGATATAATTTTTCATCTTTCTTTCTTCTTATTAATTTCATATAAGCACCCCTTTTTATCCAATTCGGAAAGCTGGTGATACATAATTAGTTACATTAGCTGTACTGTCACCCCAATGTCCTGTATCATTTACTCTCATAAAATCATCACTATCTGCACTATCGGCAGTACGTAACCACCAATTTTTAGTATTACCATTGTATTTCTTTATAGCTCCATTATTACTATCTGTTTTTATACCTTGAGATTTATAATAATCAAGTTGTCTAGTTTCAACTTCAGCTGTGTCTCTAGTACAAACATTAGTTGCTCCTTCTTTACCCC
>CADBCT010000013.1 GCA_902793315.1 uncultured Erysipelotrichaceae bacterium | reverse complement strand
ATAATTTTTAAATTGTAAATATGATGTTACACTTCCTCCGTCTGGATTCCATCCATTTAATGTTTTTATACTTCGATCATTACAAAATATTGTATCTTCTAATTTACTTGTATATCCTGTCATATATCTTTTATACCAAGCATCTATTCCTGTCTTTATTGTCGAATTGGTTGTATTTATGTTATCATCATACAACATTTCATCTATTGCATCTTCTACACTTTTTCCATTTTCTAATTCTATATAATAATAATAAGCAGTTGTACCATTTATATAATATATGTAATTTACTTTGCTACAAGTATCGCCTGTTGTGAAACATGTGTAATGATTATTATTTAAATTATCACCTATTTCAGCCTTAATAGTATCTTTTAATTTATATGTTCCATTTGTATATTCAAAACTATTTCCAAATTGATATCTATTATCAATTGGATCTCCTGTAAGAGTTCCCATGCCAAAAGATACACTATCAGTTCCGCTTGATGAACTACTATCCTTTGAATATTTTACTTCTATCTCATCGGTAGTTGTTAGCCCTGTGAGACTTATGCTTCCTGTTTTACTTCCACTATCATTCTTAAGTTCTGTTCCATTTTTATAGAAATATGCCTTGTCATAATTAGCCTCACTAGATATTGTATAGTTAACCACATAATCATTATTAGTTGCTACCTTAAATTTTATGGATGCGCTAGTACTATTTTGTTTCATGGTACTAGTCCACATATTAGTTGTAGAATCAAATGTAAAAGGATATGTTTCATCATTACTTGTTACATTATAGTCACTTTCAGTAATTAGAGTTATATTTTGTATTAGTGTACCCCAATTAGAACCATCTGAAGACTTGTATGGATATACTGTATTATACATATATCCAACGTATGAAGGTAAATTAGAACTTTGATTAAACTGTAATGTACCAAATTGGGAATAATTTGAATTGCCATTTAATGGTAAAACGTAATAGGTTGTGCCACTACTTAGTGTATCTACTAAATATAACGTGGCACAAGTTCCTGTACTTGTTGTCTGTTTACAAGTATATTGCCCTTCTTGTATTGTCCCAGTCGTGACTGTTCCATCTAGTGAGAAGACATTATTTGTTTTATCATATGTATAACTTGTTCCATAGTAATAGGTAGTAGACATTGATTGTGTTGTTCTAGAATCATATCCTACATGATTACCTCTTGTATTTAAGCATTGATTATTTTCTGGTTCTCCATTATAAACCATTTTTACTCCACCAGTATCTGTTGTTCTTATCATTTGCCAACAATGATCAGCAAATATAACATTATTCATATCTAGAATTGCTATTCCATTTGTATCATCACTTCCATACCAATGATATATCTTTTCACTACCTACTCCGGCCATAGAATCTTGATGAGCGCCAGTATACTCTCTTGCATATATTCCTTTTTTTGCTGCTTTTTCTAAGACTCCATATAGAGTTTGATCATACTTTGATACATTTAGTGTTCCCCCTATTGATAGATCTGTAGTAAATGCAGCATAACCAACAGATAAGAACACTACTAAAAGAATGATAGTACTTGTAATCATTCTTTTTTTTCTACGTATATTAGACGAGAATTTTCTACTAAACATATTATCACCTATTATGTTAATTATAGCATACAAAAAAGGACTTTAGTAGTCCTATTTTTGAAATTGTGAATTATATAACTTAGCATAGAAGCCATTCTTCTTTAGAAGATCTTCATGCTTTCCTTGCTCTACTATATTTCCTTCATCCATTACTAGTATTAAATCAGCATTTTTAATAGTACTTAGTCTATGGGCTATTATAAAACTAGTTTTTCCTTCGCTTAATTTATCCATTGCTTTTTGCACTAATTCTTCTGTACGAGTATCAACATTACTTGTTGCTTCATCTAGAATTAAGAAAGGCGCGTCCTCAATCATACCTCTGGCTATAGTTAATAACTGCTTTTGTCCTGAAGATATTGTATTACTATCTCCAACACTTGCACCTAAACCTTTTGGTAATGTTTTTATGAAGTGATCTATTCCTACATTTTTGCATACTTTCCATAAATCATCATCAGTAATACCTTTATTATTAAATACTAAGTTTTCACGTACTGATCCTTCAAATAACCAAGTATCTTGTAAAACCATATCAAATAATTCATGAATATTAGATCTAGTTAAATCTTTAATAGATACTCCATCTATTAAGATATCTCCTTCATCTATTTCATAGAATTTCATAAGTAAATTAACCATAGTAGTTTTACCAGCACCGGTTGGTCCAACAATAGCTATTTTATCTCCTGATTTAACTGAAGCTGTAAAATTCTTAATGATAGTTTTATCTTCTGAATAACCAAATTTAATATTTTTAAATTCAATATTACCTTTAACATTATCTCTATCTAATTTAGATTTAATATTACTTTCATCACTCAATTCAACTTCTTCTAAGAATTCAAATACTCTTTCTCCTGCAGCTCCTACTGATTGTAGTGTTGTTAGAGACTGAGCAATTCTTGATAATGGATTAGTAAATAAACGTACGTAAATCATAAAAGCTACTATAACACCAAAAGTAATATAATTATTCATTACTAGTAGTGCTCCTACTACACAGACCATTACATAACCAAAATTACCTATAAATGACATAATTGGTTGCATAATACCTGATAAGAATTGACTCTTACGATTACATTCATATAATCTATCATTTATCTTATTAAATTCTTTTAAAGCTTCTACTTCACCATTATATGATTTGACAACACTATGTCCTGAATATATTTCTTCAATATGTCCATTTAAATTACCTAATTCTTTTTGTCTTTGAACAAAGTATTTTTGACTAATTCTTAGTAATATAAATGATAAAGCAAAACCAATAATACTAGAAGCAATTGCAGTTAAAGCCATTATCCAATTAGTTACAAACATCATAATAATAGATCCTAAGAATAATGTAACATTAGTAACTAAAGATGTAACTGCATCACTTATATTAATACCTATAGTATCTACATCATTAGTAACACGAGATAAAATATCTCCTGCTTCATGTGAATCAAAATATCTTAATGGTAATTTATTAATCTTATGACTAATATCACTTCTTAACTTTCTAGCATAACCTATTCCTACATAAGCCATTATTATACCTTCAGCATATCCAAATATTGAATTTAATAAATAGATAATACCTAGAATAATAGCTTTACTAGTTAAATCTTTTGTATCCATTTTAGGTTCTACTAAACTTTTAATTGAATCTGGTAATTCATCTAATTTAGAAAGCATATCATCTGTAACTGTAGTTTCATCAAATGAACTTATTATTTTTATATACTTTATTTGATCATTTGTAGTAATTATTACTCCATCTACTTTTATATCAGTAAATATCTTTTCTTTCTCTTTATCAGACATAGCCATTATTGATGCCATAAATGCTTTATAACCTTCATAAACATTTCTTTTAGCATCTTCATCATCTTTTACTAAATCACCAAAATTTTGAGCTTGAATAGCATTAGTATTTACTGGTGCATAATTACTTATAGCATTACTATAGATTTCTTTAGTTATCTCTTCTAACTTTTCAGTATTAGGTTTTATACCTTCAGTAATTACATCTGTAACACCAGCTAATCTATTAGGAGCTACTGTTGAAAGAATAGCTGCTGAAAAGGCAAAGAATACTGCTATTATTAACATATATCTCCAATGATCTAGATTCTTAAATAATTTGATCATTGTTCCGATAAAGTCTTTTGATTTTTCTTGATTACGATTATGCATTTTGTAACTCCTCCTCACTAAGTTGTGATAAAGCTATTTCTTTATAGATATCACAAGTCTTTAATAGTTCTTGGTGAGTTCCAACTCCTACACATTCACCTTTATCCAAAACAATAATTTTATCTGCATTCATTATTGTACCAATTCGCTGAGCAACTATTAAACTAGTTGCATCTTTCATATGTTTTTTTAATTCTTCTCTTAATTTAGCATCTGTTTGATAGTCTAATGCACTAAACGAATCATCAAAGATATATATTTCTGGGTTCCTTGCTATAGCTCTAGCAATACTTAATCTTTGTTTTTGACCACCACTTATATTAGTACCACCACGAGCTATATGAGCTTTATAGTCTTTATCCATCTTTTCTACAAAGTCTTTTCCTTGAGCTATTTTAATAGCTTCTTTTACTTTATCTAGAGTAGGTTTTTCTTTACCATTATCTCCATAACTAACATTATCATAAACTGAACCTGTAAACATAAAAGCTGTTTGAGAAATATAACCTATTCTATTATTTAATTCATGTAAGTCATAATCTTTTACATTTACTCCATCTACGAATACTTCTCCTAGAGTAGCATCATATAGTCTTGGAACTAAATTAATTAAAGTACTTTTACCACTTCCAGTAGATCCTATAAAAGCTACTGTTTCACCCTTCTCTGCTTTAAATGAAATATCTTTTAATAAGTACTCATCAGCATCTGGATATTTGAAACTAACATTTTTAAATTCAACTGTACCTTTTTCTTTAGTATCTCCTTTAAAAGTACCTGATTTAATAGATGGTTCTTCATCTAATACTTCATTAATACGATTAGCTGATACTCTAGCTCTAGGTAATATCATAAAGATCATTGTAAGCATTAAGAATGAGAATATTACTTGAATACCATAGCTAGAGAATACTACCATATTACTAAACATAGTAATTTTATCCATCATTCCACTCTTAATAATTAACATAGCTCCAACTACATAAATACCTAAATGTTGGAAATGCATAACAAAGTTCATAATTGGATCAAATAAAGCAAATGTTTTTGTAATAGTTAAATGTGTATCTGATAATTTATCATTTACTTTTCCAAATCTTTTAGCCATAAAATTCTCAGCATTAAAGGCATAAACTACTCTAATACCTAAAATATTTTCTCTAGTAACACCATTAAGTTTATCAGTTAAATTTTGAATAATTTGAAATCTAGGCGAAACAATACTAATAATTATTAAGTTAGTTACAACTATAATTATTACTCCTGTTCCAGTAACTAAACTTAATTCACCACTCTTACTAATAATCTTCATTAAAGCCCAAACAGCCATTACTGGAGATTTAATTAGTAATTGTAATCCCATAGCAAGTAACATCTCTATTTGAGTAACATCATTAGTAGTTCTAGTAATTAAACTACTAGTTTTAAACTTCTTTATTTCACTTACTCCAAAAGATTCAACCTTTTCAAAGATTTTTCTTCTCATTGTTCTAGAAAACTTAGCAGCTAAAAGAGATGAAAAGAAACCTACTGTAATTGTACATATTAAACTAGCTACTGCACATAAAAGCATATGTCCACCAGCAGTTAATATAGATTGCATAGTACTCTCTTCTGTTTGAACAAGTCTAGTAATCTCACTCATATATTCTGGTATTCTTAAATCTAAAAATACTGAAGTTATTACTAAAACTGCAATTACTAAAACAATTGATATATCTTTTCTTTCTAAATTTTTAAATATTCTAATCATCTAATCCTTCTTTCTGTAATCACATATATCTTCATGATCATTTATTACTCCAACAGCTTGTAAATATGAATAAATTATTGTTGTACCTACAAAACTCATACCTCTTTTCTTTAAATCATTAGAAATAGTATCTGATAATTCATTAGAAGTAACTAATCCATTATTATAAATTATCTTATTATCAGTAAATGACCATATATAATTACTAAATGATTTATATTCTTTTTTAATATTAATAAATACTTTAGCATTATTAATAGTAGCTAGTATTTTTCTTTTATTTCTAACTATTTCTTTATTATTAATTAATTCATTAATCTTATCATCTTTATATTTAGCAATTATTTCGTAATTAAAACCATCAAAAGCCTTATAAAAGGCTTTTCTCTTATTAAGTATACATTCCCATGATAAACCTGCTTGAAATGATTCTAAAATAAGCATTTCAAATAAGTATTTATCATCGTATGATGGAACTCCCCATTCTTCATCATGATATTTTACATATATTGGATTATTTAAATTAACCCATTTACATCTATTCACTTCTTAAAGCCTCAACTGGATCCTTTTTACTAGCAATCTTAGCAGGAATAAATCCAGCTATTACTGTAAGCAATACACTAATTATTATTAAAATAATTGCTCCATCTGTAGGTAATATTGAAATATTACTAATATTAACCGCATGTTTAATAATAATATTAATTGGAATATTTAAAAGTAATGTAACTACAATACCTAATACTCCTGCTCCTAATCCTTCAATTAAAGTTTCAGCATTAAATACTCTAGAAATATCTTTTTTACTAGCTCCAATAGCTCTTAAAATACCAATTTCTTTAGTTCTTTCAATTACAGAAATATAAGTAATAATAGCTATCATTATACTAGATACAATTAAACTAATTGCTACAAAAGCTATTAATACACTACTAATAACATTAACAATAGTAGAAACACTACTCATCATAATACCAACTACATCAGTATATTCAATCTGATCTTTTTTCTTTTTTCCTTTATTATATTTATCTATTATTTTTACTATTTCTTCTTTAGAATCAAAATCTTTAGGATAAATATTAATAGTATCAGGATTATCTAATTCAGAAATACCTAGTTTAGTTAAATTCTCTACATATGAAGAAGTCATATTTTCACTATAATTCTTCATATAAAGAGCTAATTCATCTTGACTCATGTTTTGTAATGCTATCATTTGCTCTTGAGTTAAATTATTAATATCAAAACTAGCTGTACTACTAAATTTATTACCAGTAAATACATTTATCTCCTCATTAGCTTTCTGTTCTTTTACAATTTCTTGCTCATTGATTTTATTAACTAAATGCTCCATTAAGTCTTTTTGATATCCTACCATACCATAACTATTAGAACCACCTATAGCTTCTTCATTTTGCTTAATAATACCAACTATCTTTACTTCTTCACTTCTATTAATTAAATCTTTCATGTATTCTTCATCATCTGATTTATTCATCCAAATACCTTTTTCCTTAACATAATAATCAGTATTTAGAATTAATTTAAATTTTAAATTTAATAATTCATCATATGAATAAGTTGTTTCTTCAAATTTGACTTTCTTTTTACTAGTCATATCAGTAAATTTTTCTTTTAATTCATCTTGATCAAGTACTCCAATACTATATAATGTATAATCACTAATAGTGTTATTTTTACTAACCGTAAGGACTAATTCATTATAATTCTTAGGCCAATGTCCAGCGACTAAATCATATTGTTGCTTATTTAGTTTATCATTATCTATCATTTCAAAGAACACGTCATTACTAGACATCATTGCACTATATACACCTGAAATACTATCTGTACCCATTCCTAGAGCATCTAAAACCGTTGTTGGGTTAACTCTAACAATTTTATCTGTATTAGCTTTATATAAGTTTAAAGTTGTATTATAACCATATGATATATCTGATACATAATTGTTAATATCTTTATTCTTTTCAAGGTATTCTTTTAGACTCTTCATATCGTTATGTTTAGCTTCGCTTGATATTGTTTCAAACATATCACCCATTATGTTTGATGAATGTATCTTATTATCATCATATTCTTTATCTTTATTATTTCCGGATAACGTTTGTAAAACTGTAGACATATCTACTGAGTCTTTTTGAATCATCAATGGATAAGAACTTAATGTTTCTTCTTCAGTCTTTTCAATAAATTTATTTATACCATGAGAAAGTGAAAGTATTAAAGCAATACCAATAATACCAATTGAACCAGCAAAAGCAGTTAAGAATGTTCTTCCTTTTTTAGTCATTAAATTATTTAAAGAAAGTGTTAAAGCTGTACGATAATTCATAGAAGTTTTTTTAGAATACTTATCCTTCTTCTCTTTACTTTCATCACCATCAAATTGTTTGGAGTCATTGATTACTTTTCCATCTTTAAGTTTAATAATACGAGTAGCATATTCATGTGCTAATTCAGAATTATGAGTAACCATTATAACCAGTTTATCTTTAGCAATTTCTTTTAACAAATCCATCACTTGCTTAGAAGTGGCTGTATCTAAAGCTCCAGTAGGCTCATCAGCTAAAACAATTTCTGGATCATTTACAAGTGCCCTAGCAATTGCTACTCTTTGCATTTGTCCACCAGATAGTTGAGCAGGTCTTTTCTTAATATGATCTTTTAATCCTACTTTAATTAATGCTTCTTCTGCTTTTTTTCTTCTTTCACTCTTTGATACTCCTGAAAGAGTTAAAGCTAATTCGACATTGCTAAGTACTGATTGATGAGGTATTAAATTATAGTTTTGAAAAACAAATCCCACACTATGATTACGATATGTATCCCAATCACGATCCCCATATTTCTTAGTACTAATATTATTTATTATTAAATCACCACTGTCATAATGATCTAATCCTCCTACAATATTTAATAAAGTAGTTTTACCACTACCACTAGGTCCTAATATAGCAGCAAACTCACTTTTTCGGAAATTAATACTCACTTCATCTAAAGCTTTTTGACTGAATCCTTCAGTAACATAAGTTTTAGTAATTTTCTTTAATTTTAGCATATTAAACCTCCATATAATCTCGTATTATATTTTACTATTATATTATGCAAAATACAAACAAAATCATAAAAAAAGACTATTATTCCGTAGTCTTTTTTACTTTTTCAAATTTTAAACCTTTTTTCTCTAATTCTTCAATTGTTAACATTTTTTTATCTAAAATTTCTTTTAATTTATATCTTCTTTCAGCTCTACCTCTAATAGCTGGATTAATTATATATATTTGATCACTTTTAGAATAATCAAAAACATAATCATATTCTTCATCTGAATAGAATGTTTCCTTAGGAATTTCTTTTTCTTTACCTTCTTCATCTAATTCAGGTTCTGGTTTTTCAGATTTATCTTCTATTTCAAATACAAATTTAAAATCATCATCTTTTAAAGTACAAAACTCACTCATAAAAGGAGTATCATTAGGAGCTAAATAAACATCATTAATATATTCTTTATTACAACGATACATAGTTAACCCATTATTAGTAAATTCATCATTCTTAGCTTGAAACATTAAGGTAGTCTTATCTTTATAAATACCAGTAAAATCTAACTTATTATCAATATCATCAATTATTTTATGGTCTTTTTCTAAATAACTAAGTAAATCCTTAGTTTTTCCTCCATCAGTAATATTAATACTTTCAAGACAATATGTATAAACTTTTATTTTAGTATTAGCAAAATATAATACTGATCTGTCATGACAATTATCAATTACTTTAGTTTCTAATGTAAAAGTATCAGCACTATTAAATTTACGTGGAACTTTTAAATCAAAAATTAGTATTTTATATTGCATATCTGATGAATCAACTAATGGTTCATTAACAGAAGCTTTTACCTTTCTTTGAGCTATATAAAATAAACCTCGAAATGTTTCTATATTACTTGTTTGATCATAACTACTAATATTAAATATTGGAACATCTCCAGAATTCATTCTAACATAATCAACACCAGCAGATAAGAAACCTAACATAATGATTATTACTAAAACATTTTTAATTGCTTTTAAAAAAATCCCCATATAAATCCCTCTTTATCATAAAGTAATTATATCAAATAAAATTGAATAATAAAAGAACTATTTAAGTCCTTTTTATTTATTTAATATATCATCTATTAAATCTTGATCATAATATATTTGTAACCCATTCTTTATAATATTTATTTTAAAATTATTACTAGTTAGTTTTTCTCCATCAATATTACATGTTATTTCAATTGGAGATTTAATAATTATCTTATCAGTTTGAATAACCTTTATTTGCGGATAATATAAATGTAGTGCATTCTTCATACTAGTAATCATCTTAACCATATTATATTTATTGGTTTTAAAGGCTAATATAACTTCTAATTTACCATCAGTAAGAGAACTATTTGGAGATACTTTATAACCACCTCCATAATATCTTGCATTACAAACAGCTATGGTAGTAAAGTACTCTTTATATAATTTATTATTTACTTCTACTTCAAAGTATCTAGCTTTATATTTAAGAAAATTACTTAGTAAACTTAACTTATAACGATACTTTTTAGGAATGAGATTACTATGAACAATTTCTTCACTATTACCAATTTCAGAATCTATTCCAAAACAAGCTACATTAATAAAATATTTATCATTTATTTTAACTAAATCAATTGTATGAGTGCCTTTATCTAATAATTCTTTATTTGTATGATAGAAATCATTACCAGTACCAAAAGGGATATATCCTAAAATATTATTAGTATTAGCTATTCCATTTAAAACTCGGTTAATAGTACCATCTCCACCAACAGCGATGATAATGTTACGAGTTTTTTTATATTTTTTTAATATATCTTCAGTACTAATATCAATACTATTAATTTCAATGATATAATCAATTTTTCTTTTATTACATACTTTTTCAATTTTCTTTTTCAATGGAGTAAGCTCAGTTTTTAAACTAAATTGGTTGAGCAAAAAGATGTATTTCATACAATCACCACTTAAATTATAGCAAACAAAAGAAAGTATTTCTACTTTCTGTTTTATAATTACTTATTAAGTCCTAATAAACTAGATAATTTATTAGCAAATTGTGCTCCAAATAATTGTCTCAATGCTTCTGTTAATTCAGAATAATTCTTAATTATATCATTTTCTAAAGCATAAATTAAATCTTCGAATTTTTGTAAAATTGAGTAAAAATTATCATCAAAAGCATAGATTATCTTTTTATAATCTAATCCTGATACTTTTAAACAAGCAGCACTCTCAATTAAATCTCCTCGAATAGAGCTATAATATCCTTTTTTTATTATATCTCTTTGTTCTTTTAAAGATTCAACTACTCTTTTTAATTCAGCAGCACTAATTGAATTTTTTCCTGACATATTCATAAATACTCACCCCTATTTTATACTCTCAACTGAAGCAAGTGTTTTAGATTGATTTTCTTTTACCATATCTCTTGCTTGTTCATAAGTACTACATAATAATTCTAAAGCTTCAATTGTATTATGAACTTTACCATCCATACTAGTTAGTTTTGAAGTATATACAGCACAATCATCACCAACCCATGAATTATTAAGAATAGAAACATTGCGTTTTGTTTCGCCGTCCCATGAACTCTTAATCTTAGAGATAGATTGTCTTAAGTCTTGAATTATTCTTTCTAATTGATCATAAGTTATATCTAAATCCAAGTGTACTATTTGAACACCATAAGCAGGTTGAATTGAAACACCACCAGCACCAGGCATTTGTGGCGGATATATAGTCCCAGTAGAACCTGTTGGTGGAACAGCTACTCCATATTTTGGTTGAATATGAACTGGAACAACTCCATATTTTGGTTGTGCTTGAACAACTGAACCAATATTTACAGATGTTATTTTTGCACTATTTATATAAGTACCTGTTTTCATACTAACACTCTCCTACTCTTACATTCTAGCATACTTTTTTTTGTTATTCAACAAATTGTTCACACAAAATATCTTTCATACACATATTAGGTTTGTTTTCTTGATAATTCCAAGTATGAAAAGAATCTCCACGACAATACTTAAAACTCTTACAACTCTTACATTTTTCATTAGTTGTAAGTCTCTTTTTTCTAAATATTTCGTATTTATTTTCCCATGTGTCAACAAAACTGTCAGTTTTAATATTTCCTTGTACAAGTGATGAATCTCTAACATTAGGACAGACACAAATATCTCCATTAGCTAAAATACTACCAATAAAGATACCGGCTCCACAAATGAAACTATGATCTCTTAATATTTGCTCATACTTTAACCCTAGATAATGACTGCAATCATAATCGACAATCATTTTACCTTCTAGACGTTTTTCACGAATGAATTCAAACATTTTAATAAGACCCTCTTTATCAAGTAATATTCCATCATTATCATAAGCCCTTCCAATAGGATCAACACACATTACACGCCATTCTTTTATACCTTTTTCTAATAATAATTGATATATATCTTCTAATTCATCTAAATTCTTTTTATTAGCAACAGTAGTTATTTGAAGAGATTTTAAAGTTTCTAAATCTTTTAATAAATCTATCGCATTCATAATTTTATCAAAAGAACCAGGAACTCTTCTAAAACTTTCATGTGTCTCTTTTAAACCATCTAAACTTATTGAAATGCTCTCCATATTAGTACGACGATACTCATCAATAATTCTCTTATTTATAAGCATACCATTAGTAGTCATACCCCATCTAAAACCAAGACTTACAGCATATTCCATAATATCAAACAAATCTTTACGCATTAGAGGTTCTCCTCCAGTTACAGTTAGGAAGACATTGCTTGCTCCATAATGTTCATGAATCTCCAATAACGTTTTCTTTAAGTCTTCAGCACTTATTTCATCTTTTGGTATCTTATAACCACAACTACTACCACAATGTTCGCATTTAGCATTACACCTTAAAGTAACCTCTAAAAATAAATTACTTAAGACCGGATGTTTAATTAATTCCTTTACAGTATCGGCAGTTATATCTAAGTCTTTTTTCTTTGCTTTAACCACCTTTTTTGTTAATTTATCATCTAAATCATTATAATTATGTGCAGAACAATATAATTGTTGTCTTTCAAGAGCTTCATAATAATCAGAGATACTATCAACAAAATCAGAAGCATTGGATAAAGCTTCAACAAAATCTTCTTTGTTTTCACCATCTAATAACTTAAAATCACTTGCCTCATCTTCTTTTACTTCTTTTTTTAATGATTTTATTTGTTTCTTTAAATTTTTAAACTCTTTCACATCATGATTTAATTCATCTTTCATTTCTTCAAGCATTAAACTACCTCCTGCTCATTATCTACTTTTTCTACTTGCCACAAATTACGTAATATTTCTAATTGATCAATAATACTAGTAATTGTAGTATCAGTATTTTTAATTTTCTTAATAAATTCATCACATATTGTATCATTCCAGGAAGCTTTTAAATTTTCAATATCATAGATATTTATATCAGACCAAATTTTATGTATCTTTTCTGAAAGCTTATCTATTTTTGCAATTATTTCATCATTTTCTTTCATACAATCACCTACTTTGTATCTGTTTCTAATAATTGAGTTAATTTATCAGCAAAATTATTGTCAAATAACGCTTTAATTTCTGTTGATAAATTTTCATAATTAGGAATAATTTTATTTAAAAGAAGATTAGTCAAGTCAGTAACATTAGTATCTAATTCTGAAAAAAGTTTTTTTAGTTCTTTGCTAACCTCGTTAACTTCTTTAGAATAATTAGTTAATTTTATTTCACTAGTTGTTAAAATATCAACCAATGATTCAGTATAAAGATCTAAAATATCGTTTTTTTCTTGAATTATATTATTAGTAATTACTTTTAATTCTTCAGTTCTAACTAATACTTTATTATTCATCTTAAACCTCTATAAGATCATATTCCCTAGAACCAATTCCTAATTCAGCAGCACGTTCGATTGTATGAATACCATGTCTAGAATTAACTCTCTCCATAAAATGCTCTTTGCCTGGATCATCACTATTTTCAACAATATCTATGCAAGCCTGATCAATAGCAACAGGATCAAGTGATATTAAAATACCCATATCTTTCATACAAGGATCTTCAGCAACTGCACAACAGTCACAATCAACACTCATATTAGCCATGACATTTATAAATACCATATTACCTTTAAAATAATCAACTACTGCTGAAGCAGCTTCAGCCATACTTTCTAAGAAATGATCTTGAGGAGGCAAATTATCCCATAAACTATATTGATCTTTATTAGTTCCGGCAGAATGAATCCAACTCTTTCCAACACTAGAAGCACAGCCAATAGATAATTGCTTTAGAGCTCCTCCATAACCTCCCATAGGATGTCCTTTAAAATGAGATAGTACTAACATTGAATCATAGTTTTCAATATTTTTACCTAAATAATCTTCTTTTAAATGAACTCCATTTCTTACTGGAATAGCAATATCTGGTCCTTCTGCATCCATTAAATCAAAATCAAACATCTTACTCCAACCATGATTTTCGATAGTTTTTAAATGCTTTTCTGTTGTATTTCTTTCTCCTGCATAAGCGGTATTACACTCTACAACAGTTCCTTTTACATAATCAATCATTGGTTTCATAAATTCTGGTTTTAAATAATTTTGATTACCTTCTTCTCCTGAATGAACTTTAACTGCTACTTTACCGGGCAACTCTTTACCAAGCATTTTATACATTTCAACAAGTTTCTCAGGTGTTACCTCTTTACAAAAATATACTTTAGCTTTCATAGTATCCCTCCTATTAATAGTATAACATAAAATTATAGTACTACCTAATGTGTTTTTACTCATTTTTTTAATACTAATACACCATGACTATCAATCTCTTCTTTATTAGTATCTTTATGACTATGAATTATTTTATAGTCACGATATTTTTCTGGTATATATAAATTACTTTTACTACTAGATCTATTCATAGTAAATAAGACTTGTTCATCTTCTTTTGAACGAGTAAACATAAAATATTTATCATTTATATCAATAATATCTAAATCAGCTGTTTCTAAAAACTTTTCAGTATTTCTAATTTTACCAAGTTTTCTAACAAATTCTAATAAATCTTTATCTATATTATCCCAAGGAAAAGGCCTTCTGTTAGATAAATTACCCATTCCTTGTAATCCTGCTTCATCACCATAAAAGATAGATAAAATACCAGGTAAATAAGTTAATGTATATAAATAAGCTTTATAGATGTCTTTTCCTAATTCATAATTTTCTGGTGATAATTTATAATCTTTTTGCCAATAAATATTATTATTAGATAAATTCCAAGCCCATTCCCCATTATATTGAAATTCTCTAGTACCAAAAATATTAATTGCTCTACTAATATCATGAGTAGAAGTAAAGTTCATCAAACTATTAAGTGTATCATCAGGATATTCTGTTTTTAGTTGATATATAACATCTCTTAATTTATTAACATCACGATATTTTATATATCTAATTAAAGCATCAACCAATGTATAATTCATAACAGTATCCATACCTTTACCAGATGAAATATAGCTTCGATTCATACGCATTGGATTCTTCCAAACTTCACCTAAGATAAAGCCATCAGGTTTATTTCTTTTAACCGCACTTCTTATTCCTTCAATAAATTCATCTGACAATTCATCTGCAACATCTAATCTTAAACCATCAATACCTAAGTCAAACCATAAGTCTATTATGCCACCTTCACCATAAATATAATCTTGCCATTTTTTTGAATTACCATCACAAACAGGCAAGTTTTTCATACCCCACCAATAATCAAAAAAAGTCTGATTATTATGGATATATTTACGATAAAAATCATAATACTCTGATTCATTACTTTGATAAGCTCCTAAATTATCAAAGTGACCATATTGATTAAAATATTTACTATCATTACCAGTATGATTAAAAACAGCATCTAAAACAATTTTAATACCTAGTTCATGAGCTTTATCACATAACTCTTTTAAGTCCTTATTAGTACCTAAGTAAGGATCTACATTTTCATAATCAGCTGCATCATAACGATGATTAGACTGAGACCAAACAATTGGACTTAAATAAATAATACTAACTCCAAGAGACTTTATATAATCTAATTTATCTATTATTCCTTGTAAATTACCTCCATAAAAGTCAGCATTCCAAATACCTTCTTCATTTGGTCCTACAACAACATCTTCATCCCAAGAAGTATGAATTGTACGATGTGGCATTTCTTTAAGCAAATCATTATTACTTCTATTAAATCTATCTACAAAAATATGATACATTATTTTACCTTTAGCCCAATCCGGCACTTCGAAATTAACACTCAATTTCCACATATCATCTGGTACTATTTGATTAGGTTTATCATTATTTTTCTTTTTATAATACATATAATTATTATTAGCAACTAAAGAAAAATAGTAATGATATAAAGCACTAGTATCTAATACTACTTGTGTTTCAAAACATGCATACTCTGAAGTATTATTTGTATGATGCATATTAAAAAGAATTCGCCTTTGATTATCTTCAACAATAAAACTCATTCTTTCAATCCATCCTAATGCTAATGGTACTTTTACTGATACATCATATTTTTCATGCAAATTATCAATTGTTTCAATTTTTTTTAGTTCAAATTTCACATCATCTAACATATTCTATCCTCACTATAAAATTATAACAAATAAAAAGAGAATTTACTATATTCTCTTTTTTGTATGATCTGCTAGTTTTTCTGAAGTTAAATAAATTAATACTAATGTAATTGAAATTATTATTCCTCCCATAATGTCAGTTATCCAATGAACTCCAGATAAGGTTCTACCTAATACTAATACTATCATTAAAATAAAAGTACAAGTATTAAAAAACTTCAAAAAACTTTTATTTTGAATATAAAATTTTCCTAAATAAAGTGCTGTAAGACAAATACAAATTGCTAGCATTGTATGAGATGAAGGAAATGATGCTTCCAATATTCCTTCTTGAAGAAATGGTCGATAATTAATAATAACTTTTTCAAAAAAGATATATACTAGTCCAAGTAGAATATAAAAACACCCTAGAAATAAGATTCTTTTATCAACTAGTAATACATTTCTTCTTTCATATAATTGTTTAGCGCCAATTAAAGCAAAGTTTCCAACTAAAAGGAAAGGTAAAACACCTAAATACTTTGTAATTGTATACCAAGTCTTATTATAGCCAATCAAGTCTCTAAAATAACCATTTATACTAGCAAAACCAACCTTACTATCATATGGTCCAATACTAGCAACATCAACTGTTTTTACTAAAATAGTATATACAATTGAAATAACAATCATAATAATTGTTATCTTAATTAACTTCTCTTTTTTCATAATTCACCTCAATATTAGTATATTTCATTTGTATTATCTTTTTGATATTCTTCAAAAACTTTTATTGTTTCTTCATGATCAATTGATTTAAGATCTAATATATTTAAATCATGTCCATTATTCTTTAAATCATTAATAAAGTCATATATAAAATCATCTCTAAAGCCAATTCTTTCTGCATCTTCTTTAGTATTTCCATAATATACAGTTTTTATATTAGCCCAAATTATAGCACTTAGACACATTGGACAAGGATAGCAACTAGTATAGATTTCACAATCGCTTAAATCATAACTTCCTATATTTTTACATGCATCTCTTATTGCCATTACTTCTGCATGAGCAGTTGGATCATTATCACTTAATACATGATTTGAACCCTTACCGATTATTTCTCCATTTCTAACAACACAAGCACCAAATGGACCACCTACTTTTGTATTTAAATTATCTCTAGCTAAATCATTAGCTATTTCCATATATTTATTCATTCATTAATCCTCACTTTTATTTTTCTTAGTATAAAATTCAAAATCATTTGTACTAGAAGTAATAGTATACTTTTCTTTCTCAAAATAACTAAAACCCATTCTTATTTTCTCAACATCTTCAAAATTACCATTATATGAAGGAATAGCAACATAAGACAAAGCATATTTCTTACTAGGAATAGTAACATTAAAAGTAGAATAGTAATCTTTACCATCAATATTTATATTAAGTTTATCTTTTGAAAATCTATCTTTTAACCATAAATTGACTTCATCATTTGATTTATTATAAAAAAATAATCTTACTATATCAGTCCCTGTTTCACTCTTGCCTAATTCAACATATTGAACATCAATTTTATCATCACTAAAAACTATATCACCAAACTCATAGTTTTGTTTTACTTTGTCATATATACTTGTTTTAAGTTCAACAATATCACTTTCACTAACATCATTATTGGGATATAATTCAGTTGTTATTTTAAAAGACATATTACCTATATTTTCAATTCTTTCTTTTTTTAATTCAGAAGTGAATATAGATACTTCATCTTCAAATTCTTTATTTGCTTCAATTTCAGTGTTTATACTAAGAGTTTGATATATACATATATCATTTATCGTTCGGCCAAAAATATAAACTGCGATTTTTTGAGAAGTTTTATTTTTTACCCTATATTTTAAACTATACTCATAATCTAAATCATTGATTTCCAATGAAAGAAACTCCACTTTAGCAATTTTATTATCTACTACAGTTTGAGGTTCTATTGAAGTCATAGTTGCTAAAGTATCTGTTTTAACTTCTTTTTTTACAACATTTTCTTTATTTTGATCCTTATTTTTAAAACTTATAATTATTCCTAATAAAATTAAAATAATCGATATTGCAATTAAAATAATTAGTCCCTTTTTTTCTTTCATATATACTCCTTCTATAATATTTTATTAATTGTATTATTATATATTTTGTCTCTATTAGCATCATAAGTAATATGAACATCTTCTTTTCTTAAAGGATTATAGTGTTCTACTAAAACAGAATAACCTTCTTTGCATAATGGACTAGTTATTTCTTCAAAAACTTCTTTAGGTAATTCAGTAATTAAAGGTGTCATTTCGCCATTTATTTCAGTTGGGATTGTTGCATCAAACAAATAATATTTATCGCCTATATCAAGTAAATTATAGGCATGTACCTCTGATTTTTCATTTTTTATAATTTCACTAGCTTTATAATAACTTTTATATCCTAAGTTAATTAATAAATTTTGAGCAAGCATAGCTCTTTCAACACACATAGCACTATTTTGACCTTTTAAATTAGACACTTTGCCCATTTCTACATGATCATAAGCAATAGAATCTTGATCTGGATAATTATCCATCCTAGAATCAATGTTAGAATAATCTCCAAAATAATCACAAACAGTATTAAAAACTTCAGTAGCTACTAATGAAAAATCACTACTATTAAGTTTTGATATTCTTTCTTTTAAAATTTTATAAGCATCGCTAACATCTCCCATTACACAAGGAACAATATCAGCTATACCTGTCTCAATTAATACTTCTTGATCAGTAAATTCTCTATCATATGAGGACATAATTCCTCCTAAATAAGACCTACCTACATGATTACAACCAATATACATATATATTACTCTCCCTGATACTTTCTTTTTAATTTTTTTAATTCTTCAGTATACCATTCTTTATTTTCAGCTAATTCTTCTTCTTCTAATTTTTTATCTTCAGGATTAGTTGAATTTTTATACTTCTCTCTAATCATCAATTCTCTTTCATATATAATAATAGATAACTTTTGTTCTTCTTTTTCAAATAAATTTCCTTCATAAAAAGATATAGCAATATCCATTAAATTACCATTAGTTAATTCCTCTGGTTTATGTTTTTGCAGTTCTATCAAATAGTCTTTATAACTAATTTTATGATCTTTTAAATAGACAATGACTGCTGTAATAGTTTTTTTATTAATCTTTAATTCAGTTAAAAACTCAGTAAGTTTTTTTCTATCATTTCCAAATTTCATACTTCACCTCTTTTAATGATGATGGTGATGATGACTAGCACCTACTTCAACATGACACTCAATATCATCACAAGCTTCTTCTTCAGTTTCTAATATTGCATGACTTATATTAAATTCAAGTAATTCCTTACGTATTTGTTTTTTTACTTTAGTAATATCTTTAGCTTTAGATACAATGTGCATAGTAGCATAATTATTTATTCCATCCATACTCCAAACATGTATATGATGAATATCATCAATATCTTTTATTTCTAACAAATGCTCTTTTAATTCATCAATATCAATACTACTTGGAGTTTTTTCTAAAAATAAATCTAATACTTCTTTCATATTCTTAAGTGAATGAACTAATATAAATAAAGCTACTCCAATAGACATTAGAGAGTCTAAAACTCTAATATTGGTAAAATTCATAATAATAGCTCCTACTAAAACTATTACCCAACCTAAGACATCTTCTAACATGTGTAGATTAACAGCTTTTTGATTAATTGATTCACCCTCTCTAGTAACATAAGCAGCAATAAAATTTAAAATAACACCTATTACAGCAAAAACAATCATACCTTGATAGTTAATATCTACAGGATTTAATAGTCTTTTAAAAGCCCCATAAATAACTAGTATAGATCCAACCAAAAGAATCGTTGTAGTAATTACTCCACCTAATACTGAATATCTAGTATAACCATAAGTATATTTTTTATCAGCATGTTTTTTACTTTTCTTCTCTAAAAAATAAGATATACCAATCGATAAGGCATCTCCAAAATCATGGATTGAATCAGATATAATAGCTACTGAATTAGTAAATATACCTCCAAAAAATTCAATCACTGAAAAAGAAATGTTTAGTATAAATGCAATTAATATATTTTTCTCAGTCTTCATAAGAATCTCCTTAATTATCATTTTTTTCAATAATTATTTCATTAAAATCAGAGTCATTATTTAAAATAGTTAAATCATCAATATGAATATGATTATTTTTATTATTACTTTCTATTAAAGTAGAAATTAATCTATTTAATTCTTGTAAATCAGTACTATCACCAGTAATTACTAAACTATTAGAATTTTTCTTTACTAATAATCCATTCATCCAATCACTCCAATACTAATAATTATCTTCTATATAAGTATATCATATTATTTTAATAATTTACTAAAGGTTTACAAAAAAAGATATCAAAAGATATCTTTTATTTTTAATTTACTTCGCAAGGATATTCATACTCTACAGTATAATCATTAATATTATACGAATGATCACTGAACCATTTTTCAGCATGTGCTTTAGCAGCAGCTTGATTATTACAATCAGATATTGCAATTATAATAGTTAATGATTTATCACTATTAACATATGGGTAAAAAGCAAAGTCATCTTCTTCAACATTTAATAAATCATTATATATTTCATAACTATCTAATATTTTATCTTCTTCAGTTTCAGTACTATTCAAGTTGTCACATACCTCATGCATTTCTTCTTCAGTATCAAAACTATAAGTAATATTATTTTCTGAATCATAACATGAATATTCATTCTTCTTAGAATTATTAAAAACAAAGAATACTATTATAACAAGTACAAATGTAGTTATAAATATTAATAATGGAATTATGCTCTCTTTATTTTTCATCATTTTACCCACCTTATAAGTTGACATAATTTCATACTAGCATTAGAACGAGCAGAATAATTAATCATTGTAGAACATCTTGTCTTTTTACATGTTGTTGTAAATCTATGACCTCCATCAAATACTACAGCACTACCTGTTTTTTGATCAACGCTATAGATTGAAAAAGTATGAGCTTTTACTCCGATAATATCACCAGGCTGAATCATTCCCTTTTGAATTGCTGTTTTAACGCTCATAGTACAGTTAAACTTATATTGTTTTGTATAATTAGTAATTGGCCCACTATATCCTTGAAAGCCACCATAACCTACTGAATTTAAAGTTTTATGCTTTCCAATCGCATCAGTAACACACCAATTTGTAGGTACAACACAAGTTGTAGCAACCAATTTTCTATTTTGAGCAGCTTTTATAGCTTCAGCCCATGTCTTTTTAGAATCACCATAATTGTATTCTACTGGAGGTTGATATTTAGCAATAGCATCACTTAGTCTTTTAGAATTATTATAACAACTAGTTAAAAACTTATTACAATACTCTAAATTACCACATGAAGTAACTTGCATATCGTCAGCAGAACCACTGCCACCTCCACTGCCAACCTCATACCCTGATGGATCAGAAATAATTGACTGTTGCTCATCAGTATATGGATTAATATATGAAGCATTTGTATCTGGTTTAGCAATATCGCCTTTCCAACAAGCACTAATTTCAGATTTATCATCAACAAGTGCCATTGCGGCATTAATAATAGTTGGAATCATAAATAAGACTACTAAAGCCACTACACTATTCCATATTTTCTTAGGAGTTTTTTTATTTTCTGGTTCTCTTAACATTTGAATAATATTAATAGTTAAACTAATAATTGCAAGAATTGGACCAACTATCCAAACTAAAGTTAAAAAATTCTTAAAGAAATATAAAAAACTTCCAAGTACTACATTATTACACTCCATAAGTATCATAAAATCACACTTTCATTATCAAAATTTTATCATAATAATAATCAGATAACAATAAACAATTATCCATCTATATACTCACTTTCACAGGTTATATTAATTTTTAAGTCTTTTAAAGCCCTCATATCTGTCCCGGTAACTAAATATGTAGCATGTGCTTCACAGCCATTTAAATTAGGCAATTTTGACATTGCTTTAGCCGCGATAGGATTAGTAACTGAACATACACTAAGAGCAATAAGAACTTCTCTTAGACTTAATCTATCACCAGTGCCCATGGTATGTTTTAATTGTAATATTGGTTCTAATATTGTTGGACTAAGTAGATAAATATCATCAGGTATTTTACTTAAAAACTTAATAGCATTTAGAACAACAGCACCAGCAGGAGTAAGTAAATCTGTTTGCTTACCAGTAATTATTTTTTTATTAACTTTAATAGCAATTACTGGAAGTCCATTTTCTTTTTTCTTTTTATCTAAAGCTGGTTTTATTACATCTAAATACATCTCATCAATATTTAATTCATTCATTAATAATTTTATTTTCTTATAAGTACTTTGATCACATAATCCCATCTTATAATTATTTAATTCATTATAGTATCTTCTAACTATTTCTTTTTTACAAGCTTCTTCAACTATACTTTCATCTGTAATACAAAAACCAACCATATTAACTCCCATATCTGTAGGAGAACAATAAATATCTTTATTAGATACTTTTCTTAAAATACTTTGTAAAATAGGAAATGTTTCTATATCACGATTATAATTAACTGCAGTAACACCATATTTTTCTAGATGAAAAGGATCAATCATATTAACATCATTTAAATCAGCAGTAGCAGCTTCATAAGCTAAATTAATTGGATGTTTAAGCGGTAAATTCCAAACTGGGAAAGTTTCAAATTTTGCATAGCCAGCATTAACTCCTCTTTTATTTTCATGATAAATTTGAGAAAGACAAGTAGCTAATTTACCAGATCCAGGTCCAGGAGCATTAACAAGTATTAAAGGTTTAGTTGTTTCAATATACGAATTAGCCCCATAACCTTCTTCACTAACAATCATATCTACATCAGTAGGATATCCTTTAGTTGCAGTATGAACATACGTCTTAATCCCATTTCTATTAAGTTTATTAATAAATTTATCAACACTAACTTGATTTTTATATAAAGTAATGACAACACTATTTACTGAAAATCCCATTTTCTTAGATTTATTAATTAAAGATAGTGTTTCTTGATCATAAGTAATACCATATTCTCCTCTGGTTTTATTCTTTTCAATATCACCAGCATTAATACAAAAGATAATTTCTAAGTCATCTTTTAATTCTTGAAACATACTTATTTTTACATCACTCTTAAAACCAGGTAGTATTCTACTTGCATGAGAATCATCAAATAATTTACCACCTACTTCAAGATATAATTTATCAAATAATTTAAATCTTTCTTTAATCTTTTTACTTTGTATTTTTACATATTTAGCATTATCAAAACCTTTTTTCATATTATACTCCTTACTATATTAATTATAACACAAAAAACGGTCAATTGATCGTTTATTATTATATTCAGAAACTTCGCTATTTATCTTCATCATCTTCATTTGAAAGTGCTGTTCCTATACATAAACCCATACATAAACCAACTGATAACCACATAGGTAAATTATTTGTTGCAGCACCTAATCCAGCTCCAATTGACATACCTAGGCACATACCAATTGCAATTGCACTATTATCTTTTTCTTTTTTCTTTTTTTTGTTCTTTTTCATAAAAACTTCTATTCACTCTTAGTAAATTTTTCTTCTAATAATCGTACTGGGTAAGATTTATCAGTCATTAAAGTAGATATAGATAAATCATTATGTATATTATAAATAATTTCAGCTAAATATTCTGATACATCACAAATATGTAACCATTTTTCATCTTTATATTCTTCAGGTATATATGAAAGATTAGTAGTATATACTCCCGATAGTTTCTTTTCTTCATATAATTCTTTAAATTTATCAATTCCTCTAGTAAATAAAGCATATGTTACACAGACATAAGTATGGGAAACTCCATATTTATTTAATTCTTCAATACAATCAAACATACTTCCACCAGAAGAAATCATATCATCACTTATTATAGCAGTATATCCTTCTAGATTTTTATTTCCAGTATAATCATGACTAATAACTGGATATTTACCATCAACTAAATTATTATAATCTCTCTGTTTTACAAAGCCACCAGCTTCTCTATGAATAAATTTAGAATTAAATGAATTTAAATAAACATTTCTTCTTCCTGTAGCACCATTATCTGGAGCAACAAAAACTATTTTCTTTAATCTGTTTTTTGATAGATCATTTATTAAATTCTCTAAAATAGAATTAGTTGGATAAAAATTATTAAACTCCATATTACGTATAGCATGTTCTACACCTTGATCATGAGCATCAAAAGTAATAAAACCTCTTACTCGACTCAAATTATCTATTTCCCATAAACTAGCTCCACATAATAAATTCTCTCTTGTATTCCTTCTATGTTGTCTACCAGCATATAGTAATGGCATAACAACATTTATATTATCAGCATGAGCATTACATGCACCAATACCATCTTTTAATTGAGTAAATAAATCATTTGGAGAAGCATGATTAATAAATCCATGCATTTTGTATTCCAGTGAATAATTACCTATATCAGTTAATAAATACAAATCCATACTTCTTACTGTTTCATTAATTTCAATCTTCTGATGTCCATCTTCAAAAAACAATTCTTTGAAATCAATTTGAAATGTATACTTTTCTGGATCTAAATTATACATTTTTAGTAGATGTTCATCTACTTTATCCCCCAATTCTTTTGCACTTGAGAAAACCATTAGTCTTAAATTATCCTTATTAATCTTTTTTTTCATTATACCCTCCATATAACTAAAGTATAGCACAAATTATATATTTTATATATCAAGAAGTGCTAAAATAATTACACCAATAAGTACTAAAGATATAGCCAAATATTCTTTCTTAGATAATTTCTCTTTTAAGAATACTCTTGATAATAACATTGATAATACACAATAACTACCAATAATAGGAGCTGCAATAGTAGAATTACCACTCATTGCAGTAACATAAAATATTTCTCCAGCTGTTTCAAATAAAGCTGCTGTAAGTTTTGTTTTTTCTCTAATAATAGAAAAGTCTTCCTTCTTTAATTTTAAATAAATGAAAGTAATTAGACCATATAAAGCAAAAGTATATTCATAAGCAATTAATGAAGCAGTTTCTCCTATTAATTCTAGTTTATCTAAATAAATACCATCTAAGAATGTACCTAAACCATCTAATATACAATAACCCAAAGGAAATAATATTGTTAGTGTTAATATCTTTTGAAAAGTATTTTTCTTATTAAACTCTTTTCTTTCTTTTTTGTTCTTTTCTAAACCAATGATATAGATAAACAAATAATTCCTATAAAAATAGAAACCAATGCTATATAGAATGGAAAATCATAATGTTCTTTAAAGAAAATAATAAATAATAAAGCTACTATAACACCACTAGTATTCTGAATAGGACTAGAAATAGATAATTCTAAATATTTAAGACCTCTATAACCAATTACCATACTAGCAATATAACATAATGATACTGGCAAATACTTAATAATATCTAGTATTTGAATATTAGTATGAGTAGTAAGTAATAAGTATGTACCATGAATACCCATTACTAGACCAACCATGATACCAGTCTTTAAATGATTTCTATTACCTTCTCCTCTATTTCCTAATTTATAAAATAAATCAGCAATTCCCCAAAATAAAAATGTTAATAATGTAGCTATAGCTTGCATATCTTTCACCCATAAGAATTATAACATAAAAAAATAATAAAATTATAATTTTACTATTTCTTTAATATATATCCTTTATCTTTTACCATATCCATAAATGCTTCTTGCCAAGTATTAAATATCGCTGCATATTTAAGAGAATCTTTATCTTCTTCTCTTTCTAAATATTCTTGTACTTTCTCATTTAAATATGGCTCAAATTCATCATAAATAGAATTATCTATACTTAATCCATTACCAAATCCCATATATAAATGTTTATATTTACCATTATATGACTCATCTTTAAGATGCTTCAAAGTATCTAACCACTTAGGAAACTGATACAATGCGTCGTCATATGAAATATCTACTTTTTGCCCTTCTTTTCTATACATCCAGCCATCTAATCGATATATCTTATATTCATTATCTTGCCTAATAATAAATGTCGAACCATCTTCATCTCCCATTCTTCCAGGATTAGTAATAAACATGACATCATTTTCATTAATTTTTAGAAACTCTTCTTTTGATATTTTATGTTCTACCATTAAATCACCTACTATCTCATTAAATCTTACTCAAATATTATATATTGCTGTTAAATTACTTTTCTTTTCATAATTATCTCCTTATAATTATTAGTTTACTATACTATATATATTAATCAGTTGAAGATGCGAGTATTATTACATATCGATCTAATAATTTATCATAAATCGATATAGCAGCTGCACCCCACCATTCTAATCCATCATCAAAATAATTAGACCATTCAACATTCCAATCATATATTTCTAGATTATCTTTTCCTTTAGGGAATAATATATTATTTATTTTTATAAAATCATCTATTTTATAATTTGTCTTATGAGGTGGATCTAGAAACAAAAACCAATATGGTCTTTTATATCCATGTCCTAAATTATGTCTTTCTTTTTCATAATCTTTAGGTAATTGAAACAATTCAGTTGAACTAATTTCTTTATATACCATTTTATTTTTGTCTATAGTTATAAAATCATCATCTTCACTAATCTTTTTCATCACATAAAGTAATACTTCTTTATGGCCCATGTTGCTTTCTATTATAAAATAATCTAATACACATCTACTATACTTTCTATATTCTATATAGAATGGATCATTTATTAATTCTTTAAACATTTCTTCACATCCTAAATTCTTAATTTATTTTTTATAAAGTCTTTTATTAGTATATATTCTTCATAATTATCTCATTTTAATATTGCTTTTGTTACTATAATTACTGAAAATGTTTTACAAATAAATATTATCATAAATATTGCTAATTATCTATACTGCAATTCTTAATAACATCGTTTACTAGTTTTTCTCTTTCTACTTTATTTTCTATTTCATTTATCGCAAAACACTTCTTTCCTAAATCTTTAAAGGAAGCTCCAGAGTGGAATATTATTTTTCTATCTATAATTATAAATCTATCATGATAAGAATCTTTATTTATGAAAGTTATATTATTATATTGTTTTAAATATTTACCTTTTAATGTATCATTTATATTTGAAGAAATAACTATTATTTTTTTATTAATTGTTCTTAATTCATCAAGTATCTTTTTTCCCATATAATTATCTATAATTATTATTTCTTCTTTTGCTAAACTAAATATTTCCAATAAAACTGAATACGCATCATAAATGTCATTCTTAAAAAAGATTGAATCCTTAGTTATTACTTTTGGATTAAACTTATCAAATAGTTCATCTATTCTCTTTGTATTGTTATCTACTTTTTCTTCTAATAGTAGATATTTACGTGGCAGCAATTGTTCATTATATTTTATATAATGCCTCATTTTTACGAATGTATCCATTATTCTAATGCTTATTTCTGTTGCTACATCCGATTTTAATATAGTTGCAAGCATATATATGCCTTGTTCAACAAAAGCAGTGTGTCCTTTTCTAGATCCACCTTTTGAAGTCGAAAATTTCGACTTCAAAGAATTATATTCTTTATCTGTAATTCTAAATAAGTATCTATCTGGAAACTTTTCTGGATTATTTTTAACTGCCTCATTAATTCTTTTTGTTTCAACATTATATAGTTTTGCTAAATCAGTATCTAACATTACCTCCTTTCCATCAATTTCATAAATCATGTTTTCGATGTTTATAACATCTTTCTCTGCTATTTCATTCATAATTAAACCTCCTTCTTTAGAATAAAAAAGGATATCCCGGATATCCCGCAGCATGCAATAATTCTTCCTTGCCTTAAAGAATTAGAACCTTAGCGTCCAAATTGTCATATTAACTCATGGCAAGATAATTAATACATTTTCAACTTATCATATTTATTATGTTAAATCAATCGAATAGAACTATTTTTTTGTTTTTTTAATATATGTATAATTGCTGATAGATAAATGACCATTTTGTGGAATATATCTAGCTACATATAAATCATATTTTCCTGGCTTAGTAATCTGGTCATTGTAATTATCAGTTGTTTTATTATAAATCATATAGTAAGATTCATAATTTAATAAATCTTCATCCTGTAGTAAAAAAGAATTATCGTGAGTTATTCTTTGGTTTGCAGGAATATATTTTATTAGTTTTTTATCCAAGTTATTTGAAATAATATAATGATTATTTTGTTTAATACTCTTTACTAACTCTTCTCTATATTTATACTCATAATCAATATCTAGTTCATTATAATTAAATCGTACAAAATAATCTCCTTCATATTCATTAAAATTTGCTTCACCTTTTGGTGGCAACTTAACATTTAGTATATCCCTATACTCATTTACTTTATTATAATCAACTTTTGGATTATCGAATATCCAAGCTAGTCCAAACGAAATAAAATAGAATGATATTATTCCACTAATAACAATATTAATAATGCCATTATCTTTTCTATATATTATTCCCATTATCATTGATAGTAATGGAATTATTTCTAATACTAGAAATATCCAGTTATGTTCAACTGTATTAAATAAATTATAATCCATTTTTACCATTAACATCAACGCAATTGGAATAGTACATAAAGATGCTATCCATAAGTATTTTAAAAATTCTCTTCTATCTATTTTCATATTATTCCTCTCCTATATTATGATAATTATTTAATAATCAACCTGGTTCTGGGAAACATATTTTCCCAGGACATGGTTAATTAATAAAACTTCATTTTTTAGTAAAAATAGACTGTTTTATTATTTTTCAATTTTTTCAAAGTCTTTATTTTTCAACATTTGTTCTCTCAAGTACCGATATGCACTCCACATG
>CADBCT010000012.1 GCA_902793315.1 uncultured Erysipelotrichaceae bacterium | reverse complement strand
AAACAAATTGTCTGAGGAAATGGAAAAGAAAATAGAAGATATGGACAATTATGTTATTAAACATTTCCGTATAGCTTTCGGTAACCGTATTGTTAAACAAATGCGTGATTTCGTAGCTACTTTCATAGAATGTGGTGGTACTGAAGTTGATGCAGTAGACTACTTTATTGCTAGAAAGATCTTTAGAAAATTTGAGCAGTTAAATATTGCTTATATTAGAGATGAAATTGATGATTTCGTTAAATGGTTAGACCAAACATTTGGTAAAGAACATTTTAATGAATGTAAAGAATACTTATTAAGACTTAAGAAAATGGTATA
The DNA here is from genome assembly GCA_902793315.1 of uncultured Erysipelotrichaceae bacterium. Lineage (GTDB taxonomy): Bacteria > Bacillota_I > Bacilli_A > RF39 > UBA660 > UBA3789. The sequence continues at coordinate 27,205 of CADBCT010000012.1, read as the reverse complement.
ATATAATACTGAATAAGAATGGGGTGATGATATGGATGAAGAGAAGAACTTTCTCGAGAGCATAAATTCAACGTTAAATATAGATCGTGATTATGTTAATCAGAAATTTGACTATGAATGGTTAGATCGTATAGAAGAAACGCTTCCTTATCTAGATAATATCATTAGGAATCCGAAGAGATTCATTATCAATGAAGAAGAAGTAGTTAAAGTAGAATTAGCTCGTAGAACTACAGTAGAATCAATTATTCACCTTACTCAGCACACTAATTTAATTCAAGATTATGATGAAAAAACTAGTGATGTTAAACCATCTAAAGTATTAAACATTAATCGTGATGAGTCACTTGATACATATGAAAATAGATTTATTTTTACATTACTTAATAACTTAGATTTCTTCTTTAATGAAAGAGTTAAACAATCAGGAGATAAATCAAGATTTAGTGATAAGAAGATTATTAAGTATGTTGGTAATGCTAAAGTAGGAACAGAAACTATTAACGTTAATATTGATGTAAATTCATTTGATAAAAATGAAGAAGAAGTAAAGAATGCTAATGGTGAAAGCTTTAGTGAAAGAGTTGCTAAAGTTAAGATTCAAATGGATGGTTTTAAAGGATCTGAATTATTTAGAACATTAACTAAATTACATGTTGCTCCTGTTCGTTCACCGATTAGAAAGACTAATGTAATTTTAAAGAATCCGAACTTCCAAAAAGCAGAGGAATTATGGAATTATATTCAATTATTTAAGTCTAAAGATAAGAAAGAACAAGCTAAAACTAATTACTTTGATGATGGAGTAATTAAACAAGATTATAATTCAGTATTCTTAATGTTATATAATTATAATAAATTAATTAGTACTGAAAAGCCTAATACTAAGTTCGAAAGAAAAATAGCTGAAATGAGTGAGGCTTTCATAAATAATATTCTTGATAGTAGTGAACAAGTTAATGAAGATGATTTAAAAGAAATCTTTATAAAAAAGATTGATAAGATTAAAGAAGATAATATTAGAAAATATGCTTATATATTTGAAGTATTTGATGATAGATTATCAAGGGAAGTTGAGAGTTATACTAGTTTGTTATCATACATAGAAAAAGAGGATTAAAATGAAAAAGAACAAATTTAAAACATTTACAACTATTAAATGGACTATTGATATAATAATTGTTTTAGTATTAGTTGTTTATATTTCGACGATACTTATTCAAAGAGTATCTGGTAATAAGAGCGTACTTGGCTATCGTATGTTTAATGTAGCTTCTGAAAGTATGGTTCCGGTCTATAAGGTTAATGATGTAATAGCAGTTAAAGATTGTGATCCTAATACTTTAAAAATTGGAGATGACATTGCATATATTGGTCATGATAAAAGTTTAGATGGAAAGATTATTACCCATAGAATTATTAAGATAGAAGATAATAAAGGTACAAAAGAAATAACTACTAAAGGAATTAATAATGACTTAACTGACCCAACTATTACAGTAAATCAAGTAGTTGGTAAAGTAGTAGGTGTAATACCCTTCATTACAGCTATTAATCATTTAGTAATGACACAAGCAGGATTTTTCTTCTTAATATTTGTACCTGTTGTTTTAATTGCTTGTATGGAAATAGCTGATACTATTATAGAAGGAAAAATAGCAAAGAAGGAATTAATAGAAATAAAAGAAAAATAGGAATGAGTTGATAATTTGAAGAGAAAAATTAATCGACAATTTACTGAAGAAGAAAAAGCATACATCAAAAGGAATCGAAAAATTCTTATTATTCGTAGTGTTTTAATGTTGGGATTTTTATTAGTATTCAATGTTTTTGCTTGGTTTATATACATTTCTAAAGTTAATACAGAGATGGACATTCATGCTTTGAGTTGGGATGTAGTTTTCTCAGAAGGTGGTAATGCTGTTAAAGATGTTACAATTGCTTTAGATGTTTATCCAGGAATGGAAGAATATAATCATTCTATTAGTGTTACTAACTCAGGTGAAACTTCCGCTAATTTATACTTTGATACAAAAAGTGTAACTTTATTTGGAACTGAGTTGTTAACATCTAGTATGACTGAAGCTCAAAAAGAAGAATTATTAAGAACACTTTTACCATTAACTATTGAATATGCATTTGCTAATACAGTAGTAAATCAATCTCATAATTCATCATTCACTATTAGTGTTAATTGGGAATATGAAAGTAATACTTATTATAAAGTACCGTCTGTTTTCCAATATGATGATGAGCTTACTTATTATACTAGAAGTGGTAATAATTATATAGAAGCAACAGTTACTAGTGGAAATTATAATACACTTAAAAACTCTTTATATTTATATAAAGATGATATAGATAGTTATATTGGAGAAAAATGTGGAGAATATCAAAATACTAATGATAATAGTTGTTTGGTTTTACATGGTGAATTAGTAGCTGAACAATCTCAAGCAGGTAATTAGCCTGCTTTTTTGTATTATAGTAGTTTGTTGATTAACTTATAAAAAATGGATAAAATATAAATAGGGTGATAAATATGATAGAAATTAAAAAAGTAACAAAAATTTATAATGGAAATGTAGTAGCTATTGATAATTTATCAATGACAATACCTAATGGTAAAATTATTGGTTTTATTGGTTTAAATGGAGCTGGAAAAACTACTTTAATTAAGATGATGACGGGTATTTTAAAAGCTGATAAAGGAACTATTAAAATAGATGGTTTAGATATTGAAAAGGAACCTTTAAAAGTAAAACAAAATATTGGTTATATTACTGATAGTCCTGATATGTTTTTACGTCTTACTGGTATTGAGTTTATTAATTTTATTGCTGATATCTATAAAGTGCCGTTAGCTACTAGGAAAAAGAGAATTAAGCACTTAGCTAATGAATTTGGATTAGAAGAAATACTTGATAAACCTATGCAAGGATATTCTCATGGTATGCGCCAAAAAATGATGGTAGTAGCTGCTTTAGTTCATGAGCCAAGTGTTTGGATTTTAGATGAACCTATGATTGGCTTAGATCCTAAGAGTGCGGTTGCTTTGAAGAAAATGATGCATGAACATGTAGAAAAAGGAAATACTGTTTTTTTCTCAACACATGTTTTAGAAGTTGCTGAAAAACTATGTGATGAGATTGCTATTATTGATCAAGGAAGAATTATATATTTTGGAACGTTAGATGATTTAATAAAGAAATATAAGAAAAAAGATTTAGAAGAATTGTTCTTAGAGGTAATTAAAGATGGCAAGCATGACTAATTATTTATCTTTAACTAAAGTCTTTCTAAAGAATCTTAAAATGTCCCAATCTAATAATAAAAAAGCTCGTAGAATGTTTACATTCTTACTTATATTTACTTTAATCTTTATAATTATTCCTTTTTTACTTATTAGTGCAATCTTTGTTTATGATACTACTATTCAATTAATGGATATTAATTATGAAAGTATAGGCTTACAAATAATGTGTTATTTAGTTAGTATTTTTACTTTTGTTTTTACTTTTCCAGTAATATTAAATGAGTTTTATTTTAGTAATGATATTGAGAAATTAATGCCATTACCATTAAAACCAGTAGAGCTGATTTTTTCTAAATTTACAGCTTGTTTCATTGTTGAAAATGTTGTTCAAGTATTATTAATATTCGTTAGTATTCTAAGCTATATATTAGCTTTAAAAATAAAGATAAGTAATATTTTACTTGCATTAATACCAATACTTACTTTACCAATTATACCTATGGTATATGCAGCTATTATTTGTTTAATTATCATGTATTTTGCTAAGTTTATTAAAAATAAAGAATTGATAAAGAGAATATCATCAGTATTTGTAATAGGTTTATTCTTTTTCTTCTTCTTTGTAGTTAGTTCATTAAAAGATTTTGACTTTGAATTATATTTAGAGAATTTTGCTAATGGAAATCATCAATTACTAACTACTATGAATTATATATTTCCAAGTATTAATTTATTTATTGATACTTTGACTAATCAAAATATAATTTCATTAATTGTTTATATTCTTATTAATCTTGGATTTATTGCTTTATTCTTAATTTTAGCACGTTTTATTTACCTAGATAGTGCAATAGGTATGTCTTCTAAAGATACTAGTCCTCATCGCCAATCTACTAAATTACTTAATAATATGAAGGAACATAGTATTTTTACATCATATTTATCAAAGGAATTTAAAGTTTTAGTAAGAACACCTAGTTTCTTTATAAATTGTATTATTATTAATATTTTTTGGCCTGTATTTGTATATACATTATATAAAGTTGGTCCAATGAATTATTCACTTAGTCAGATGCAAGAATTTATTACTATAGGAGATAGTTCTTTCATAATTAAATTATTACTCTTAATAACAGGAATATCTATTTTATTACCAGCTATGAATTCTATTGCAGCTAGTTCTTTCTCAAGAGAAGGTAAACATTTTTCATTTATTAAATATATTCCAGTAGCATATAAGACTCAATGGTTAAGCAAATTCTTTATTAGTTTTATTATTGCAATTATTGGAATAAACTTCTATGCAACTATTTTCTATATTATAATTGGCTTATCTTTTACTAATATAATCATGTTTTATTTGATTAGTATTCTAGCTGTATCAGCAATTTCTTTAATTGGTGTATATATTGATTCTATTCAACCTAAATTGATTTGGGATGATGAGAATAATGCTTTAAGAGAAAATTATAATACTTTTATTGCTATGGGATTAGCTATATTAATATTTGGTATTATTTGTGGTGGTAGTTACTTTTATCTATATCAAAGATTAAATATGACTATAGGTTATATTATTTATGTAATTATTTTATGTTTGTTATTTATAAATATATTGTTTATATTACTTAGTGCAGCTAATGGTACTAGAAATATTAGAGATCAAGAAGAAGCATAAAAAAAGAAAGTTTTTTAAACTTTCTTTTTAATTTTGTACTTGTGTTAAATGGAAGGTTGCTAATATATCAGCATTGGATGTACCCGTAATAGCTGCGGTAGTATCAGTTTGATTATTCATTACATCAGTACCATCATCTAACCATTTATAATAGATTCTAACTTTAGTAGAAGCAGTATTATGTTGAATTGTACCAGTAATTATATTGTTTGTTACACTAGTACTAGTACTGAAATCATCAACAGAATAAGCATATATTGTTAAGTCTTCAATAGTATAAATATCATATTTTGCAACATTTATTTCATAAGTAAATGATACGTCTGCGTCAGTAGCATCAATATCAACATCAAAATAACCTAAACTTCCAGGAGCTAAGACATCGTTTTTGACATAGTTGTTATTCACAACAGTTGGAATAATATGATTTGTAAGAGTAGTCTTATTACCAATAAGTTCATTATTAATTTTAATATTCCATTTTGCTACAGTATTATCTACTTGAACACTAGCATACTTACGATACTTCGCATATGCTTCTTGGAATAAGAAGACGAATACTAAACAAAATAAGATAAAGACTAGGATACGTTTTTTATTAGTATCTTCAGCATGCGTACTCATATACTCCCACCTCTATTATAATTTTATCATAGATAGAATAAAAACCAATAAAATTATCAAAAAAAGTCATAAAAATAGTAAAATTTTACTATTTTTACTCTATATTTTGGTATAATAAGCAGGAGGTGTTAGTATGGACAAAATTATTATAAAAGGAGCTAGGGAGAACAATCTTAAAAATATTAATATTGAATTACCTAAGAATAAGTTAATAGTAATGACAGGTTTATCAGGAAGTGGTAAATCTTCTTTGGCATTTGATACTATTTATGCAGAAGGTCAAAGAAGATATGTAGAAAGCTTATCTGCTTATGCTAGACAATTTTTAGGAAATTCAGAAAAACCAGATGTGGATAGTATCGAAGGATTATCTCCAGCTATTTCAATTGATCAAAAGACAACCTCTAACAATCCTCGTAGTACAGTTGCAACTGTTACAGAAATATATGATTATTTAAGATTGTTATATGCTAGAGTAGGTACTCCTATTTGTCCTAATCATAATATACCAATTACTAGTCAAAGTGTTGAAGAAATGACTAATAAAGTACTTGAGTATCCTGAGGGTACAAAATTAATGATTTTATCACCAGTAGTTCATGGTGAAAAAGGAACTCACAAAGATCTTTTGGAAAGTCTTCAAAAAGAAGGTTATATAAGAGTTCGAATTAATGGTGAAATGTATGATTTAAGTGAAAATATTGAGTTAGAAAAAAATAAAAAAGATAGTATTGAAGTAATAATAGATAGAATAGTTATTAAAGAGAATTCAAGAGGAAGAATCTTTGAAGCTATTGAGCAAGCTACTAAACTTAGTGGGGGAAAAGTAGTTATTAGTATTATGGGAGATAATGCTCGAGAAATAGTTTTTTCAGAGCAATTCGCATGCCCATATTGTGAATTTAGTTTACCTGAATTAGAACCAAGATTATTTAGTTTTAATGCTCCATATGGAGCATGTCCTGATTGTAAGGGACTAGGTGCTAAATTACAAATAGATGAAGAGTTACTCATTCCAGATCGTTCAAAAAGTTTGAATGAAGGAGCAATTAAGACTTTAACTGATGATCCAGAAGCAATAGAATTCATGGAATTAGAGTGCTTATGTAAGCATTATAAGATTGATATGAATAAATCTTGGTCTAAATTATCAAAGAAAGCTCAGGAATTAATTCTTTTTGGTAGTGATGAACCTATTAGAATTAAATATCAAACAAAAGGTGGTATTCAAAGGGATAAAGCAGATTTCTATGAGGGAATAATTAATAGATTAGAAAGAAGATATATGAATACTACTTCTACTTGGATAAGAGATTGGTTAGAGAACTACATGGTAGAGCATACTTGTGATACTTGCCATGGAGCTAGACTTAATGATTCAGTACTTTGTGTTAAAGTTGGTAATAAAAATATCTATGAAATGACTGAAATGAGTATTAAGGAAATGTTAAAGTTTATTAAGAACTTGAAATTATCAGATGAGAAAGCTTCAATCGCAGAATTAGTATTAAAAGAGATTAGTTCAAGATTAGAATTCTTAGTTAATGTAGGATTAGAATATCTAACTCTTAATAGAAGTGCAGGAACTTTATCTGGTGGAGAATCTCAAAGAATTAGATTGGCTACTCAAATAGGTTCACATTTAACAGGGGTATTATATGTTTTAGATGAACCTAGTATTGGACTTCATCAAAGGGATAATGCAAAGTTGATTAATTCGTTAAAAGAAATGCGTGATTTAGGTAATACTTTGGTAGTTGTAGAGCATGATGAAGATACGATGCGTGAAGCTGATTACTTGGTTGATATTGGACCTGGAGCTGGAGATGCTGGTGGAGAAGTTATTGCTGCTGGTACTCCAGAAGAAGTAATGAAAGTAGAAAACTCAATTACTGGTCAATATTTAAGTGGTAAAAAATGTATTGAAATACCTAAAAAAAGAAGAAAAGGTACTGGTAAAAAAATATCTATTATAGGAGCAAGTGAACATAACTTAAAGAATATTGATGTAGATATTCCACTTGGAACTTTTACTTGCGTTACAGGAGTATCAGGATCAGGCAAATCAACACTTATTACAGACATTCTTTGTAAGCAAGTATTTAAAGAAATATATAAGTCAAAGGAAAAACCTGGTAAGTTTAAAAAACTGATAGGAGTAGATAACCTAGATAAAATAGTCGCAATTTATCAAAATCCAATCGGTAGAACTCCAAGAAGTAATCCAGCTACTTATACAGGAGTCTTTGATGATATTAGAACGCTTTTCACAACTACTAAAGAATCAAAAATGTATGGGTTTGAAAAAAACCGTTTCTCATTTAATGTCAAAGGTGGAAGATGTGAAGCTTGTCGTGGTGATGGAGTAAAAAAGATAGAGATGCATTTCTTACCAGATGTTTATGTACCTTGTGAAGTATGCCATGGTACTCGTTATAATCAAGAAACATTAAACATAAGATATAAAGGTAAGAATATTGCTGATGTTTTAGATATGCGCGTGACAGAAGCTTTGAAATTCTTTGAAAATGTTCCTAAAATAAAAAGAAAACTACAAGTATTAGAAGATGTAGGATTAGGTTATATTAAATTAGGACAAAGTGCTCCTACACTATCAGGAGGAGAAGCAGAAAGAGTAAAATTAGCTAAAGAATTACAGAAAAAAGCAACAGGAAAAACTCTATTTGTGTTAGATGAACCAACTACTGGATTACACACTGATGACATCAAGCGCTTACTTGCAATTTTACAGAAAATAGTTGATAATAAAGATACAGTAGTAATAATTGAACATAACTTAGATGTTATAAAATCGGCAGACTATATTATTGATTTAGGTCCAGAAGGTGGCGATGATGGTGGAACTATTGTTGCAACTGGAACCCCTGAGGAAGTCGCTAAAGTTAAAGGTTCTTATACTGGAGAATTTTTAAAGAAAATGCTTTGAGGTGAAATAAATGAAGGCAAAAAAAGTAGTTCAAAAGAGTAAGACTAAATTCATAAGTTTTATGGAATGGGTATTATATCTAGTTGGATATACACTAGTATTTATTCTAGTTACTAGTTTGTTTAGAACTATTTATATTGATAGTAATCATTTAATTATTTGGTCCGCTATTATAGTTGTAATTATTTATTTATTAAATAAGACAATTAAGCCTATTTTAGTTACTTTAACTATTCCAATTACTGGTGTTACTTTAGGATTATTTTATCCTTGTATTAATGTTTTTATTTTAAAATTAGTAGATTGGTTATTAGGACCACATTTTCAAGTAACTAATATTTTAGTAGCTATATTGGCTTCAATTCTATTATCAGTAACTAATTTTATTGCTGAACAGATATTAGATAAATTGATTAATAAGGTAAAGAAATATGAATAGTATATTATTTGATTTAGGATTTATAGAAATTAGATGGTATTCATTTTTGATACTAGTATCAATGATAATAGGCTATTTTCTAGTTTTAAGGGAAACTAAAAAGAAAAATATTTCTAATGATGAAATAAATGACTTATTATTCTACTTGATTATAGTTAGTATTTTAGGAGCTAGAATTTATTATGTATTATTTAACCTAAAGTATTATTTAAGTAATCCATTAGAAATCTTAATGATGTGGCATGGTGGTTTAGCTATTCATGGAGGAATTATTGCTGCATTAATCTTCTTAATAATTTATTGTAAGAAAGAAAAAATAAATCTTTTATTAATGACTGATATATTAGTAGTACCATTAATATTAGCTCAAGCTATTGGTAGATGGGGAAATTTCTTTAATGGAGAAGCTTATGGTAGAAATGTTACTTTAGAATTTCTAAAAAGTTTACATTTACCTAAATTTATTATTAATGGTATGTATATTAATGGAATCTATAGAGAACCTACTTTTCTATATGAATCAGTTCTTTGTTTAATAGGATTCTTAATACTAGTTATTATTAGAAAAAAAATAAAAATAAAAACAGGTACTTTAACTAGTATCTACCTTATATGGTATGGTATTATTAGATTAATTATTGAAACTTTTAGAGCAGATTCTCTAATGCTAGGGCCACTTAAAATAGCTCAAATAGTTTCTGTTATTGGAATAATTAGTGGTGTATATTTAATTATAAAAATAAAAAATAATAAACTATATATGAAAGATAAATTAATTAAATAGGAGGATTTATGAATAAGAAAGTAGTTGTTATGGGTGGAGGAACAGGAATCTCATACTTACTTAGAGGTTTAAAAGATTTCCCAGTAGATATTACAGCTGTTATTACAGTGTCTGATAATGGTAGATCGACAGGAAAACTGAGAGAAGAATTCCATATTCCTGCAGTAGGAGATATTAGAAAAGTAATTACTAATTTATCTGGAACAGATGAAGCAATTAAAGATATGATGTCTTATCGCTTTAAAACATTTAGTGATTTAGATGGTCATGCAGTAGGAAATTTAATTTTAACTGCTATGCTAGATATTACTGGTTCATTAAAAGAATCAATTGCTCATTTATGTAAATTGTTAGATGTAAGACATAGAGTATTACCTATTTCTGAAGAGTCAGATTTAACTTTAATGGGATTAGATGAAGAAGGTAATGTAATTGAAGGAGAGGAACAAATTACTTTGGCACATCGTCAAATTGAAAAAATCTTCTATAAAAATGAACCAAAAGTATTACCAGAAGTACTAGAAGCTATTAAGGAAGCAGATTTAATAATCTTTAGTATGGGTAGTTTATATACAAGTGTTCTACCTAATATAATTTGTAAAGATGTTAAAAAGGCTTTTAATGAAGCAAAAGCTCCAATTATGTACTTATCTAATTTATTTACTCAACCAGGAGAAACAGATGGTTTCACTGTGGGTGACCATGTAAAACTATTAGATCGTTATTTAGACAAAAAGAAAGTTAACGTAGTTATTGCAAATAATACCAAAATATCTGAGAAAATGGCTAAAAAATATGAAACAGAGGAGCAAAAAGATCCAGTTTTAATTGATTATGCTGAATTAGAAAAGATTGGTGTAGAATTAATCGAAGATGATTTAATCATTAAAGATGAAGATCATACATTGAAACATAACAGTTTAAAACTAAGTTCTTTAATCTTCTCATATTTAATGAGGAAATAATGTCTTATACAGTTTCAATCAAAGAAGAAATAGTAAAAATAAAAAATAGTAATGCAGAAAGCATTGCTGAATTAGCTGGTTATATTAGAAATAATGGTGTTATTACAAATAAAAAAGTAACGATGACTACAGAAAATAAAATGGTTGTAGATCACTTAGTAGATTCTTTAAAAAATATTTATAATACAAATGCAAAAGTAGAGATAATTGAAAACTTAAATTTCAGTAAAAAAGATTTATATCAAATAACTATTGAAGAAAACTTATCTAAAATTTTAGAAAAACTAGGTATTTGGGATAAAGATCATAAGTATTTAGGAACAGTACCAGATTATATTGTTGGTGGTAATGAAGAAATAAGGGCTTACTTAAGAGGTGTATTTGAAGGAGTAGGAAGTGTTAACGATCCTAAAACTTCTAGATATCATATGGAATTATTAATAAGTAAATCTAAGGAAGCTGTCTTTGTTCAAAAACTATTAAATATTTTTGAATTAAATGCCAAAATACTAGGTAGAGACAAGGGGTATATGATTTATATTAAAGAAGCTGAAAAGATAAGTGATTTTTTAAAGATATTGGGAGCAAATAAAGCAGTATTATATTTTGAAAATGTACGAATTTATCGTGATCAAAAGAATAAAACTAATCGCTTAAACAATATGGAACAAGCTAATATGGATAAAATTATTCAAACAGCTACTGAGCAATTAAATGATATTCAAATAATAGAAGATAATGATGGAGTTATGTTATTAGATGATAAAGTAAAAGAAACCTTAGAATATCGTAAGAAATATCCAGAAGCTTCATTAAAGGAATTAGCTGAAATAATATCATTAGAAACTAATAAACCAATAACTAAATCAGGACTAAATCACAGATTAAGAAAAATCAAAGATTTAGCAGATAGATTTAATAAACAAAAGACCAATGAATAGGTCTTTTTTTATGCAATTTTGTCAACAATTCCATAAGAAATAGCTTCAGATGCTGATAGATAATTATCTCTATCAGTATTTTTTTCTATTGTTTTAATACTTTTACCAGTATTCTTAGCTAGTATTTTATTCAATCTATTTTTTAAATCTAATATTCTTTTAGTAGATATTTCAATATCACTAGCTTGTCCTTCGCTTTTACCAAAAACTTGATGAATCATTACATCAGCATTCTTTAAAATCATTCTTTTCCCTCTGGTACCACTAGATAATATTAAAGCTCCCATACTAGCAGCTATCCCAATACATATAGTTGATACATCACTTTTTATATAATTCATTGTGTCATAAATGGCTAATCCACTAGTAACACTACCTCCAGGAGAATTAATATATAAATAAATATCATCATGATTTAAAGAGTCTAAATAAAGTAGTTCTGAAATAACATTATTAGCTACTAAATCATCTATTTCTCCACAAATAAAAACAATTCTATCCTTCAATAATCTAGAATAAATATCATAAGCTCTTTCTAATCTTTCACTATCATCTATTACTATTGGAATATAATTCATAAATTCACCTATAACTATTATAGTGTCAAGTGTTAAAAATATTCATATATTATTGACATAAAATATGATATACTTACTACATAGAGTAAAAGGTGGCTGATAAAATGATCGAAACACTAGACTTAGTAGTAAATGGTAAGAAATGTAAGTACAATAAAGGTGTGTCTTTATATGAAATAGCTAAAGATTTTAAAGAACACTATAATTATCCAATTCTTATAGCCAAAGTAGGTAATAGATTAAAAGAATTATCTTCTACTGTTCAAGAGCCATGTGAAGTTGAATTTCTTGATTTAACATCTAGAGAAGGAAATAATGTTCATATTAATGGATTAGTTTATGTAATGGTTTATGCAGTAAAAAAATTATATGGCCGTACTGCTAATATTACTGTAGAACATTCATTAGATAAGGGTATCTATATTGAGTCAACATTTAAATTAAATGAAGAAAAAGTAAAAGAAATTAAGAAAAAAATGCAAGAAATAATTGCTGAAGATAAACCAATAATTAAAATGAATATTGATCGTTTAGAAGCTAGAGATTATTTTAAAAGTATTGGAGACGAAGCTAAAGCTGGTGTAATGCGTTATAATACTAATAATTATGTAACATTATATCGTTTAGGTAATTTATATAATTATTTCTATACTTTAATGCCTACTTCAACAGGTATGGTTAAAGATTTTGATTTAACTTATATTAAAGATAATGGCTTTATACTAAGATTTCCAACAGTATTTATTTGCGATAAAATAAAGAAATATGAACATCATCCAATGATGTTTGAAGTGTTTAAACAATATCGTGATTGGGGTAAAAAACTAAGTATTTCTACTTCAGTAGATTTAAATAGAATAGTTTCAACTGGAAGAGTAAGCGATATGATTAAGATTGATTCTACAATCTATGATCATAGAATTTTAACAGTAGCAAAAGAAATAAGTGATAAAAAAGATATTAAGATAGTTCTAATTGCTGGACCATCATCATCGGGTAAAACTACTACATCAAAAAAACTATGTATGTATCTTCAATTATTTGGATTACAACCTAAAGTAATTGCAATGGATAATTATTTTGTTGAGAGAGAAGATAATCCTAAAAATGCTGATGGGTCATATGACTTTGAATGTTTAGAAGCTGTTGATTTAAAACTATTTGATAAGCAAATAGCACAATTGTTAAAAGGAGAAGAAATATATATCCCATCATTTAATTTTACTTTTGGTAAAAAAGAGTATAATGAGAAGATGAAAATGGATGAAAATGATATTTTAGTAATAGAAGGTATTCATGCATTGGATCCTAAAATATTAACTAACATTCAAAGAAATAAAAAATATAAGATTTATATCTCTCCATTAACTGAAGTAAACATAGATGACCATAACCGTATTTCAACAACTGATAATAGATTATTAAGAAGAATTATTAGAGATAATAGAACCAGAAATCACTCTGTAGATGATACTTTAGCTGCATGGAAAAATGTAAGGAATGGTGAAGAGTTATATATTTTCCCATATCAAGATGAAGCTGATGTTACAATTAACTCTGCTGCTTTCTATGAAATAGGTGTATTAAAAACTTATGTAGAACCTTTATTATATTCAGTTCATAGTGATTCACCTTATTATGAAGAAGCTAAGAGATTAATTGATTTCTTAAGAGCTTTCTTACCAGTTCCATCAGATGCTATTCCTGAAGATGCTGTGATAAGAGAGTTTATTGGAGGAAGTTATTTCAATGTAGATTAAAATATCCACAAAAATGTGGATATTTTTATTTGACAATAGTATATACAATGTATATACTATAAACAGGAAGTGATTACATGGAAATTAAACTACAAAAATGGGGTAATTCTTATGGAGTTAGAATACCAAGCACCTTTTTAAAAACATTGAATATTGGAAAAAATGATAAAGTGTTGATTGAGCAAAAGGAAGACAAAATAATTATTTCAAAGTCAAAAAAACAAAAAATATCTCTAACTGAAAGATTTAAGAATTATAAAGGAGAAAATGAATCATCTGAATTTGTCTGGGATGATCCAGTTGGAAGAGAAATATGGTAAAGAATTATATGCCAAAACAAGGAGATATTGTTTATTTTGATTTTAATCCAACAAAGGGGCATGAGCAAAAAGGTAATAGACCTGCAATAATAGTTAGTATAAATATATTCAATGAAAAGACAAAAATGGTTATGGCTTGTCCAATTACTTCTAATACTAAGGATTTCCCAACTCATTATTTATTAGAAGACACTAAAAAGATCAAAGGTTCAGTACTATGTGAGCACATAAGAAGCATTGATTATGATGCTAGAAAAGTATCTTTTATTGAAAAAGCTAGTGAAAATGATTTAATAAGCGTTTTAATGCTAATAAATGCTTGTTTAGAACAATAAAAAAAACCACTATTTGTGGTTTTTTTCATCGATATTATATTCTAAACAAGCCTCTATCATACTAATAATGACGTTGTTAAAGGAAGTTTCATTATCTTTAGCAATTTCTTCCACTTTCTGTGCTAAATAATGTCAAGTAAGTAACTAACTTATTGAATATAAAATAATATGAATATATAATAAAAATAAGGAGGCTTATATGATAAAAGTAGCAATTAATGGATTCGGAAGAATCGGAAGATTATGTTTTAGATTAATGGAGGAAAACCCTGATTTTGAAGTAGTAGCAATTAATGATTTAACTGATGCTGCTCAATTAGCTTATTTATTAAAATATGATACTAATCATAGAAATTATCGTATTGATGAAATAAGTAATGATGATGAAAATATCATTATTGGTAATAGAAAAATCAGAGTATATGCTGAAAAAGAACCTAATGCATTACCTTGGAAAGATTTAGATATTGATGTAGTATTTGAATGTACTGGCTTATTTACTAGTGATGAAAAGGCTCAAGCTCATATTGATGCTGGTGCTAAACATGTAATTATTTCTGCTCCTGCTAAAGGTGATTTAAAAACAGTAGTTTATAATGTTAATCATGAGATTCTAACTGGAGATGAAAAAATAATTTCTGCAGCTTCATGTACTACTAACTGTCTTGCCCCAGTAGTTGATGTATTAGACAAAGAATTTGGTATTGTTAAAGGTTTTATGACTACAGTACATGCTTATACTAATGATCAAGCTTCATTAGATATAGCTCATAAAAAAGGACATATGGCTCGTCGTGGACGTGCTTGTGCAGCTAATATTGTTCCTGCATCAACAGGTGCTGCTTCAGCAATTGGATTAGTTTGTCCTAATCTAGAAGGTAAGTTAGATGGAACTGCTATGCGTGTACCAGTACCAACTGGTTCAGTAGTAGATTTAACTTTAGAGTTAGGAAAAAATACTACTGTAGAAGAAATTAATGAAGTATTAAAAATGCATACTAATGAAACTATGGAATTTACAATGGATCCAATTGTATCAAGTGATGTAATTGGTAGACGTTGTGGATCATTAGTTGATGGTTTATCTACTAACGTTTTAGAAGTAGATGGAAAACAATTAGTAAAAGTTGTTTCTTGGTATGACAATGAAATGGGTTATACCGTACAAATGGTTAGAACTGCTAAATACTTAATGAGTAAGTAAAATAAAAACAAATAAGTCAAACTTATTTGTTTTTTTATTATTTAGATTTTTTAGAAACTTCTTTAGTTAAGTTATCTAAGAAATTGTCTCCTACATGAATATCTTCACTTTCAATTATTGTTTTTATATCATTTAAATCATCAGTAGTTATATAATTTGAAAAGAAATCATAATGTATATCATCTTTTTGATAAGAAATAGGATCAATCATCCATTTAAATAATTCTAAGTCATGATGCCTCAAAATAATATTAGACATACCTTTATAACTACCATTCTTAGAATGTTTACTTAAATAATCAGTAACTTCCATAATATCAGAAAATTTATCAGTAGCTATTTCATAAGTAATTTTAGCCATCAAATCAATTAACGCTTCATCAATTGCTTGTTGAAATGACATTTTATCACTAAACATATCATTTTCAAATTGTAAATCATCTTTTTCTTCAAAAGAAAGCTTTTTATAGTCATTGATTACATCTTTACTTTGATCTATTGAACTTAATAATACTTCTTGAGCAGGATCAATATATGTATCTACTTTTTCATCATTATTTTGTACAAAGCGTCCATTTGTATGGAAATAATCAGGAATATCTTCGTTACCACTATATGGTATATTAGCTAGAATCATTCTATTCGCATGATATCTCTCGTGGATACAAGTAATTAATGAGTTTTTACTTAAAGGATTATCTTTAAAATAGTCATTAATAACTACCAATCCTTCTGAAAGATATTTCTTTTGATCTTCTTTACTATAATTATTCATTTCTAAAAATGTCTTTAAATCAGGGCTTTCCGCTGTATAGAATCTACCGGCTAAAACTCTTTTAAAGGCACCAAGATCACCATATACTATTGGACAAGGGTTTGAAGATACATAAACTTTTCCATTTAACCCCAACTTATTAACAAAATCAGCAATCATTATATCTGTAATTTTTCTTAATTTATCTATGTCCATCTAATCACCACTTATATTGTAATACATAAATTGAGGTATTTACAAGAAAAGAGCTAAACTTTCTTTTTTTTAACTTAAAAAAATGGTATAATTTTAGTTGATAGGAGAATCGAAAATGAAAACAATAAGAGATATGGATATTAAGAATAAAAGAGTAATAATAAGATGTGATTTTAATGTACCAATCAAGGATGGCAATATTGTTGATGATACTAGAATTGTAGAGGCTTTACCTACGATTAAGTATTGTTTAGAAAATGATTGCAAAATCATATTAATGTCACATTTAGGAAGAGTAAAAGAAGAAGCAGATTTAGAAAAGAACAACTTATCTCCAGTAGCTGATAGATTATCTAAACTATTAGAAAAAGATATTTTATTTAGTGAAAAAACCAGAGGAGAAGAATTAGAAGAATTAGTAAAAAGTTTAGAATCTGGAGATATCTTATTAATTCAAAATACTAGATATGAAGACTTAGACGGTAAAAAAGAGAGTAGTAATGATCCAGAATTAGGCAAATATTGGGCAGGTTTGGGAGAAGTATTTATTAATGATGCTTTTGGAACAGTACATAGAGCACATGCTTCTAATGTTGGTATAGCTAGTCATTTACCTTCAGCATTTGGTTTCTTAATTGAAAAGGAATTGAATGCTTTGAGTATTCTAGATAATCCTGAGCATCCATTTGTTGTTGTTTTAGGAGGAGCTAAAGTTACTGATAAAATAGGTGTTATAGAGAATTTGGTTACTAAAGCAGATAAGATTTTAATAGGTGGAGGAATGGCTTTTACTTTCTTAAAAGCTAAGGGATTAGAAATAGGGAAATCACTATTAGATGAAGAAAGTATTGAATTCTGTACTAAGATGTTAAAAGAACATAGTGACAAGATTGTTTTACCAGTGGATTGTGCTGTGACTAATGAATATACTGACGAGGAGGAATATCGTCTAAAAGAAATTAATAATATTAATAGTGATGAGATGGGACTTGATATTGGTGAACAAACATTAGAATTATTTGAAAGCATTTTAAAAGATGCAGCTATCGTTGTTTGGAATGGACCACTAGGTGTTTATGAGTTTTCTAAATATAAGAAAAATACTGATGAATTATTAAAGTTCATTGTTGAAAATAATATAAAAACTTTATTAGGTGGTGGAGATATAGTAGCTGCAGCTACAACTGCTGGTTATAAAGATAAAGTCTATCATGCTTCTACTGGTGGAGGAGCAACATTAGAGTATTTAGAAGGTAAGAAATTACCAGGGATTGAAGCTATAAAATAATAATTCTAAGAAGGTGATCGGTTTGAGTATAAAGAAGGTATTCCCATTGGATCCATATGATGATAATCAATTAGATATGATTAAAGAATTTATCAATAATAGTGGTATTGAATCACATTATTTCAATATGTTATTAGATATGAAAAATAATCTTTCTAAAGAACAATATCTTGATATAAAAAAGCAAGGTAATGAAATAGAAGAATTATTGATTGTAGAAGAGGATTCTAAGATTAGGGGATATTGCCACCTTTTAGGAGAAAAAGATCTTAAAATTTATAAATTATTGTTTCCTGATAATGATACTCATATGAAGAGTATTATTTCATCAATTATGAATTATGTTCAAAGTGAATTAGATTTTGAAGAAATATTTATAGAATTGAATAGTAATGATAATATTAATGGTAAAAAACTATTAGACTTAGGTTTTGAATCATTAGGAGATGAGTTTGGACATACAATATTTTTAAAAGAAAAAGGAGCAGAATTAGAAGTACAGAGGAAGATATAATGAAAATATTAGATAATATTAAGAAGAATACAATTTTTTTACTTTTAGTAACTGGTATTATTTTATATATAGTTTTAAAAGATGATTTTAATGGAATAGTAACAGTAATGAGTAATATTGATATTAGATATGTTTTAGTAGCAATTATCTTTTATTTCTTATCAGTATTTTTAAAAGGATTTGCTAACTATTTAATTATTAATGATAAGAGTAAAATTAATTTAAAAGAAGCTGTTAAGCATAATATGATTGCTCATTTCTTTAATGGTGTAACACCATTTTCTACAGGTGGACAACCTATGGAAATTTATATGAATACAGAGCATAATATTCCGATAGCTAAGGCTACTAATCAAACAGTTCAAAGTTTTATTTTCTATCAAATTTCTTTAGTTATTTGTGGAGCTTTTGCTGTTACTTACAATTTTATTTTTCATATATTTCCAAAAGTTAAACTATTACAACACTTAGTATTATTAGGTTTCTTTATTAATATAATTGTTGCTATTATTTTACTTTTAATTTCATCGTCTAAAACAATAACTACTAAAATAAGCAGCTTAGTAATAATTATTCTAAAAAAATTAAAAATACAGTATAATGAAAAAGAAATACATAAAAAGTTTGATGATTATCATAAAGGATTCCAAGAATTAAAGAAAAGAAAGTATTTAACAGTTACAGGTATTTCATTAAATATTGCTAGTTTATTATGTTTATATATAGTACCTTTATATTTATTATATGGTATGGGAGATTTTACTAGCTTATCAATAGTAGATACAATAACAGCTTCGGCATATGTTTATGTAATAGGAGCTTTTGTACCAATACCTGGAGCTAGTGGTGGAATAGAATATGGTTTTACACAATTCTATGGTAACTTTTTAAATATAAAGACAACATTCGCATTACTAATTATTTGGAGATTTATAACCTATTATTTAGGAATTATTATAGGAGGGTTACTATTTAGTTTAGAGAAGAAGGTGAAAAAATGAGAATAGGGATTTTTTCTGAGACTTATGAACCATACATTAGTGGCTTAGTAACGAGTGAAGTCATGCTAAAAAAAGCTTTAGAAAAACAAGGCCATGAAGTATATGTAGTAACTGCTAACCTAGAAAGTTTTAAGTATCAATATGATGAGGAAGAAAGAATTTTAAAAATACCAGGTATTCCAACCGGTATCTATGATTCTAGAATGACTAGTATTTATCCTATTCAAGCTGTTAATAAAATTAAAAGTTGGAAATTAGATGTAATTCACTCACAAACAGAATTTGCAATTGGAACTTTTGCTAGATTAATAGCTAAACAGTATAATATTCCTTTAGTTCATACCTATCATACGATGTATGAAGATTATATATACTATATAACTAAGGGTTATTTTGAAAAATCAAGTAAAAAGCTAGTGGAATACTTAACTAAATTCTATTGTGATAAAACAGCTACTGAATTAATTGTTCCAACTACTAAAACTTATAAATTATTTAAAGAAAAATATAAAGTAGAAAAGAATATTAATATTATTCCAACTGGAATAGAAGTAGAAAGATTCTTTACTGAAAATTTAGATCTTGATCAATTAACAATGCTTAGAAAAACATATAATTTAAGTAAGAAAGACTTTATAATTTTATTTGTAGGCCGTTTAGGAGAAGAAAAGAATGTTGAGTTTTTAATAAAAGCTCAAAAAAATTTAATAAAAGAGCATTCTAATATAAAATTAATTATAGTAGGGGATGGGCCTGATAAAGAGAAATATGAAAAAATGACTAGAGATTTAAATCTAGAAGATAATATTATATTTACTGGTAAAACATCATGGGATGAAATGCCTTATTATTATCAAACTGCAGATGTTTTTGCTACGGCATCTAAAACAGAGACTCAAGGTTTAACAGTAATTGAAGCTATGGCTTCTAATGTAGTACCAGTGTGTATGAAAGACGAAGCATTTGAAAGTATGATTACTGATGAATTAAATGGATTGTTATTTAAAGACCAGGAAGAATATGAAAAATTAATTCTTAGATTATATGATAATCCTAATGAATTAGAAAGACTTGATAAACAAGCAAGAATTCAAGCTGAAAGCTATAGTTCGAAATTTTATGCAGATAAAGTATTGGCAGTTTATCAAAGAGCTATTAAAGAAAAAGAAGAAGAAAATAGATTCGGTATTATTTCTAAAATAGCAAGGAATATAAAGGAGAGGTTAAAATGATAGTAGCACTTAACAATAAGAGTAATTTTACTAGAGAGGAATACAAAGAATATCTTAAAGAGATTGAGAAAATCTACTTTAGAGGTAAATTGATTTTATGCCCAACATATCTTAATTTAACAGTAGAAACTGATGTTCTTTTGGGAGCTCAAGATGTATCACCATTTGAAGATGGAGCGCATACAGGGGAAATATCTGCTAAACAATTAAGTTCAATAGGAGTTAAATACTCTATAGTTGGTCATAGTGAAAGAAGATTAAATGAAACTGAAGAAGAGCTTTTTAATGAGATTAAAAGATTACTTGAAAATAATATGACTCCAATTCTTTGTATTGGAGAAAGAAAAGTTGATCGAGAAAAAGGTTCAACAAAAGCAGTGATAGGTAATCAATTATCTTCAGTTGTGAATTATTTAACTGAGAACGAAAGAAGTAATGTAATAATTGCTTATGAGCCTGTTTGGGCTATTGGAACAGGTGAAATTCCAACAAATGATGAAATTCAAGAAGTGATTAGTTTTATAAAATCAAAACTCCCTAATAATAAAGTCTTATATGGTGGAAG
Organism: uncultured Erysipelotrichaceae bacterium; assembly: GCA_902793315.1. Classification (GTDB taxonomy): domain Bacteria; phylum Bacillota_I; class Bacilli_A; order RF39; family UBA660; genus UBA3789. The sequence goes on along the minus strand of CADBCT010000012.1, from coordinate 5,804 downwards.
TGCTAACGAAGAAAACATTGACGAATTAAAGAAAATAGAAGGAATAGATGGTTATTTAGTAGGAGGATTAAGTCTAAAACCAGACAAATTACAGATATTTTTAGATAAGTTAAGACAAGAAGAATGACAAGTCGACAAAACTTGTCCTTTTTTTCTCTTTTAATTTTAAATTACATATTATATAATTATAATGCGTGGTAAGATGAGAGGAGAGAAAATGGAAAAAACAAGAGTATTAATCATCGATGACAACAAGAATTTAGTCTCTTTGATTAAAGATTATTTTAAGAATAATCAAAATATTGAAGTAGTAATGTCTGCAGAAGACGGAAAAGAAGGTATAAATCTAATAGAAGAAAGTCAAGATAAGTTTGATTTAATTTTATTAGATTTAATTATGCCTAAAAAAGATGGGTTAGCAGTACTTGAATATATGGATAAAAATGAAATAGATAAGAAAACGATAGTTTTAACATCTTATAATACTCAAGAAGCTATTAGAAGGGCATCAGAACTAGGATCTAACTATTTTATGTTAAAACCGTTTGATTTGCCTGATTTAGAAGCTAAAATTATGGAAATAAATAAAGAAAATAAAAGAAAGAGTAAATCACTAGATTTAATCAATAATAATTTACAAATATCAATTACTAAAACACTACATGAATTAGGGGTACCTTCTCATATTAAGGGATATCAGTATATTAGAGAAGGAATAGCTTTAGTATATAAAAATCCTGAAATAATAGGAGGGATAACTAAAGAATTATACCCAGAGATAGCTGATAAGTATGATTCAACTGTATCTAGAGTAGAAAGAGCAATCAGACATGCAATTGAAGTAAGTTGGAATCGTGGTAATTGGGAATTAATGGAAGATATCTTTGGACACAGCGTTGATATAGATAAAGCTAAACCTACTAATTCAGAATTTATTGTAACTATTGCTGATAAATTAAGGTTAGAATATACTAGGCCATTATTAACAAATTAAAGACTTAAGGTCTTTTTTTATTGACAAATTATTAATATAAACGTATACTTAATTTAGAAAATATGTGGGGAGGCTACAATTAATGGAACGTAAAATAGAAGAATTTTATCTAAAGTGGAAGAAAGATAAAAATAGAAAGCCATTGATGATCTATGGTGCTAAGCAAATAGGAAAAACTTACTCTGTACTTGAATTTGGAAAAAAAGAATATAAGAACGTAGTATATTTTAATACTGAAAATAATAAAAAATTAAATGATTTATTTAAAAAAGAAAGAACTGTAGATAAAATAGTTTTAAATTTAGCCCTTTTGTCAGGAGAAACTATTTTAAAAGATGATACATTAATTATTTTTGATAATGTTGTAGATATTGAAGTAGTTAGAGTATTAAAAGCCTTTGGAAGCGAGAATAATAGATATAATGTAATTGCAATTACTTCTAGAAAAGAAAAGCTTTCAGAATTTAAAAGCGAAGAATTACAGTTCAAGAGTATGAATGAAATGGATTTTGAAGAGTATTTGTGGGCTAGGAAAGAAAAGAGTTTAGCTAAAATGATTAGAAATTCTTTTGATAAGAGAAAAACTTGTTCTTTCCATAAAGTAGCTTTAGAATTATTCCATGATTACTTAGAAACTGGAGGATTACCTGAAGTAGTTAAAGCTAGTATTGATGGTAAAAGTAGCTTTGAATTAGATACAATTAAACAAAAATTATTAGATGTTTATAAAAAAGAAGTTGCTCTAAATAAAGTATTAATTGATATTCCTAGAGGTTTAGAAGTTATTGATTCAATTCCTGAGCAATTAAAAAAGGAAAACAAAAAATTCCAGTATGGTTTACTTGGAACTGGTAAAAGAGCTAAAGAATATGAAAGCTGTATTAAATATTTAGTTAATAATCAAATTTTATATAGAAGTAATAAAGTTAAAGATATAAAATCTCCATTAAGTAGTTGTAAAGATGTAGATAGTTTTAAATTATATATGCCAGATGATGGATTATTATTTTCAATGCTACATTTAAATAAAAAAGAAATGTTAGCTGATGAAAATATTAAAGAAGTAATGTATGAAAATCATATTGCTAAAACATTAGCAGAAAGTGAATATTCTATTTATTACTATCAATCTGAAGGAAAGGCTGAAGTTAATTTTGTTATTCAAAATAGAATGGGACAAATTATTCCAATTGAATTAACTACTAAAACTAATTCAAAAGCTAAGTCTTTAGCAGTATTTATGAAAAAATTTACAGTATTGCAGGCTTATCGTATGACTGAAAACAATTTTTCAACAAAAAAAGATATAAGATATATCCCTGTTTATGCAGCCTTTTGCTTAAATGATAACAAAATATAAAAGCACATTAGTGCTTTTTATTTTTTTGAACGATCTGATTCTATTTCAAATAATAGACCAGGATTTATATTTAATGCCACAGAAATCTTCCATACAGTATCTACTGAGAAAGACTTTCTACCTTTTTTTGATTCGTTTCGTCTAATAAACTCATGAGAAACTCCAACTCTTTCAGCAAGTTCAGCTTGAGAGATTCCCGCAATATTTCTGTACTTCTTTATATTTTTTGCTATTTGTTCATAAATATTAATCTCATATTTATTCATACAACTTCTCCTCCTACAAGACTTAATACCATTATGAACTAAAAAAACAAAAAGATATGTAAACAGATACATTACGCAAACTTTTTTTGCATTTCGTATTTTTGTTGATTATATCGAAAAAATGTTCTATAATATAGTTGAGGTGGGACTATGAAAGATCGAATTATATTTCATATTGATGTTAATAATGCTTTTCTTTCTTGGACTGCTGTTTATTTATTAGATAAGGGTTATAAGCGAGATATAAGAAAAATTCCAGCTATTATTGGTGGGGATGAAAAGTCTAGAAGAGGTATAGTTTTAGCTAAGTCTCCAGTCGCAAAAAAATATGGCATTGTGACTGCAGAGACATTATATTCTGCTCGAAAAAAATGTAAAAATTTAGAAATTTTTCCTCCTAATTATAATTGGTACTATAAAAAGTCCAAAGAATTAATGAAATATTTGAGTAATTTTTCACCTGTTCAGGAACAATTATCAGTAGATGAATGTTTTTTAGACATGAGTGGTATGAATTATATATATGATAGTCTTATATCATTAGCATATCATATAAAAGATGAAATTAAAGAAAAATTTGGTTATACAGTAAATATTGGAATTGCAAATAACAAATTGTGTGCTAAAATGGCGAGTGATTTTGAGAAGCCAGATAAAGTGCATACCTTATTTAACAACGAAATTGAAACTAAGCTATGGCCATTAGATGTAAAAGATTTATACATGTGTGGAAAGAGTACAACTAAAGAGTTATATAAACTAAATATTCATACTATTGGAGAATTAGCTAAGTTAGATGAAAAGTTTTTAGAAAAGCATTTTAAAGCTCAGGGAAAATATTTATACAATGCATCCCATGGAATAGATAATTCTAAAGTAGAAGTACATGAAACTAAAAATCCAAGTATAAGTATTAGTGAAACTTTACCATATAATTACACTGATGAGAAAAAATTAAAGGAAATAATTTTTAGACAAGTAGAAGAATTAAGTAGAGAATTAAGAAGTAGAAAAATGTTTGCTAAAACAGTAGGTATTACTTTTAAAAATAGTAATTTTACTAGTTATAGTGCTCAAGAAACTTTAGAAAATGCAACTGATAATACTAAAGAAATATTAAAAGTAGCTTATAAAGTGTTTGAAAATAGTTATAAACAAGATGAAATTAGATTAATAGGAGTACGTCTAGCAAATTTAATGAATAATAGAAATGAACAGGTATCATTGTTTGATAATAATAAAGATAATTTAGATCATACGGCTGATATTCAAAAAACAATTGACGAGATTAATAATAAATTTGGCAAATCATTAATAAAACCGGCTTCTCTAAAAGTAATAGGAGAAGCTAGAGAAAAGAAAAGTTATAAAGAATAATGTTGTAAAAATATAAATATTTGTTATAATAAATTTAAGGAAGATAGTCTTTTTGTTCAGACGAATTCCTTTTGGTTTTCATCTGGGGTATCATCTGGGGTATTACCCAGATGTTTTTTTTATTTAAATAATATAGTAAATATTAAACTAAATAAAAGGAGAATTATAAAATATAAAGATCTTTCTCTATATGTCATAATATCACCACCTTTCATAGAGCTGGCCGAACCCCATAAAAGGAAAACATCTAAGACTACCTCCCAATATATTATTCGCAAAAATATTTGTTTTGTATAAAAATGTAAATATCTAGTTTATCGAAACGTATATAGTATAGGGATATACTTATATTAGGTGATAATATGAAAATAGATAAAGATAATATCAAAATAATACTTATATTATTAGTAGTATGTTTAGGTATGGGATATGCCTATATTAATAGTGACTTAAATATAAATGGTACTGCTCAAGTAAATAGTGCTAATTGGGATGTGCATTGGGCTAATATTCAAGTTACTAATGGATCTGTATCAGGAACAAATGTAGTTACAGCACCAACTATATCTAATAGTACGACAGTTAATTATAGTGTAATATTAAATACTCCTGGAGATTATTATGAGTTCACTGTAGATGCAGTAAATGGTGGAAGTATAGATGCAATGATAGATACAATAGATTCTAAACTTAATGGAGCAACTATCACAACATTACCAGACTATTTAAAATATACAGTAACATATTCTGATGGAGTAGCACTAGAAGCAAATCATCAATTATTACATAATACAACAGAGACATATAAAGTAAGAATAGAATATAGAACAGATATTGAATTAAATCAGTTACCAGCAACTAATCAAACATTAAGTCTTCAATTTACAGTAACATATAGGCAAGCTACTGATGATGCAGTTGCAGTGCCACATCCAGTATCTTTTGCAGATGATAGTTGGTCAACAATAGTAGCAGCAGTACAAGCAGGAAATATAAGCAACTACAATGTGGGAGATACAAAGACAGTAGATATGGGAAGTTTAGGAACACATACCCTACGTATAGCAAACAAATCAACACCAACAGAATGTTCAACTGTAGGATTCTCACAAACAGCCTGTGGATTTGTCTTAGAATTTGCAGATATTATTATCTCGCATGTGATGAATTCAAGCGCAACAAATATTGGGGGATGGCCAGCTAGTGAGATGAGAGCGTATGTAAATAATGATATATATAATGCATTGCCATCTGAATTAAAGAATGGAATAACAAATACAACAGTAGTATCAGGACATGGATCAACAAGTGGAGAGACAAACTTCACATCAATAGATAAACTATACTTGTTATCAACACATGAAGTATGGGAAGATGCCGATGGAAATACAAGTGACGGAATAGATTACTATGATACAGCATATAATAATACAAGACAATTAGATTATTATAGTTCACAAAATGTAACAACAAGTAATTACTCAGGAGCAATAAAGCAAAGAAATGGCTCAAATGGGATATGGTGGTTGCGCTCGGCTACTTCTAACGTTAATAACTATTTCTACACTGTGCGCAGCATTGGTAACTGGAGCAGCAGCGGCTATTCTATTAATTCTGCTCGTGGTGTTTCGCCAGCTTTCCGAATTGTTTAAAAAGTAAACAAACTATAAACATTACTATAAAAAAGCTTACATAAATGGTAGGCTTTTTCTTTTGAAAAAATTTAATAAAAAACTCTTGCATTTGTTGATATTACTTGTTATAATTAATTACGTGTGACTGCTTAGATGTGCGAGGTTGTCGATAC